>DATAJI010000321.1:0-1716 GCA_036262195.1 Solirubrobacteraceae bacterium | reverse complement strand
GAGCAGGCGATGCTCGCAGCACAGATTAGCTCGCACTTCTTCTGGATCACGAGTCGCGCTGCCGGCACGGTCGCGCTGGTTCTGGCCAGCGCGTCGGTGGGCGTCGGACTCGCGATAAGCGGACGCCTCGGACGGGCTCGTGGGCCAGACCTGCGGGTCACGCACGAAGCTCTCTCGCTGGCGGCGCTGGCTGCGCTCCTCATGCACGCCGTGTCGCTGCTCCTCGATACCTTTTTCCACCCGACTATCGCCGACCTGTTGGTCCCATTCCAGATGAACTACAGGGAGCCCTACATGGCGATCGGAATCATCAGCGGGTGGCTGATGGTGATCTTCGGCGTCTCCTTCTACGTCCGCGATCGCATCGGAATCAACCGCTGGAAGGCGTTGCACCGCCTCACGGCACTGGCCTGGATCCTCGGCGTCGTCCACACGCTGGGCGAAGGGACGGATGCGGGAACGACTTGGTTCCTCGCCGTGGTCGGCATCGCGGTGATCCCAGTGGTACTGCTCGGGCTGGCGCGCCTGCTCACGACGCCTGCGCCAAGCACGCCGCCCTCCGCGGGCGCGCGCTCTCTCAGCTAGGGCCTTCACCGAACAGCTGGCCTGCGCGGATGCGGCCTGCCATGTCATCGGACTCGGCGCGGTAGATGGTGCCATCGTCGAACTCGATCACTGGGAGCCATCGCTGGCCGGTGACTCGTTGGAGCGCGGGCCGCGCGCCCTTGCCGTAGCCCTGCTTGACGATCTCATACTCGATGCCCTGCTCGTTGAGCGCGCGCTGGACCTTCCAGCACGCGTCTACATCCGTGTGGAGGACGGTCCAGGAGCAGCGATGCAGCTTGACCTTGGGCACGCGGCTAGTCTAGTGCCGGGCGCGCGCCGGCCCGCCTCGCTCGGGCTTGCCCGTCGTGATCTCGGCGTGAGCGCGTTCGAGTTGACGCTCCGTATCCCCGACTAGACTGGCGGACTAGCCGATGGTGGGCAGTTCTTCAACGCCCCGCGCGGAAATCTCGCTCGTCAGGGGACACGAGGCCGCCGTCACCCTTTCGCGCGCCGGAGCGAGGCTGTTCTGAGCGCGACCGGTGCACCCGCCGGCGATGGTGCGAGTCGCCGCTGGGCTCGGATCGGCCTCGCGGAGCTCCCGCGCGCCGAGCAGCTGGCGCTAGCTCTGGTCGCGCTGGCTCTGGTCGCGGGAGCCGTATTGCGACTGCACGCGATCGGTGGGGACGATCGGCTCTCAAGCGACGAGCTCGGCTACATCGGGGACGCAAACAAGCTGATCCACCTGTCCGGCTACAACAGCTTCCACTGGGCTCCTGGAACGCCGATCCTGTTCGCGATCGTCGCGTTTCTGAGCGGCCATTCCGACATCTCGGCGGTCACTCACTCCCACGGGATCGCCCAGTACACGCAGTGGCTCGTCGAGGTCGCAACGCTGGTCGCAGCCGCCGCTCTTGCCTGGAGGGTCGCCGGAGTCTGGACGGCGCTCCTCGCGGTGCTTGCGATCGCGACGTACGGCCCGCTGATCGAAGTCACGCGGACGTACCTCAGCGAGCCGCTAGGCGGCCTGATGCTGATCGCGATGGTCGGCGCGGCGGCATGGGCGCGTCAGCGCGACTGGCGCTGGTTGATCGCGGCGGGCGTCCTCGGCGGGCTGGCTTGCCTTGCCCGCGAGGATTTCCTTCCAGGTCTCCTGGTGTTGGTGATCGCGCT
>DATAJI010000320.1:0-2062 GCA_036262195.1 Solirubrobacteraceae bacterium | reverse complement strand
GTATGAGATCGTGCGTATCGGCGCCGGGCTCGGTGCGTCGGGACGCCTTAACGAGGAGGCGATGCAGCGGGGGCTCGAGACGCTTACGGTGTTCCAGCGTTTCTGTCGCGCCAATCGACTCGCCGCCGAGGACGTTCACGCGGTGGCCACCAGCGCGATCCGCGACGCCACCAACCAAGCGGAGTTCCTGACCCGTGCCTACGAGGCGACGGGGATGACGATCGAGGTCCTCTCGGCGCAGGACGAAGCTCGCTTCGGTTACGTCGCCGCGATCAACACGAGCACGTTGACCGACGGGGTCGTCCTCGATCTCGGCGGCGGCAGCATGCAGCTGATCCACGTCAGCGACCGGCGCGCCGGGGAGATGGTCTCGTTCCCGCTCGGGGCAGTTCGTCTCACCGAGGAGTTTCTGCCCGGTGCCGGCGCGGCGAAGAAGAAGGACCTGGGGCGCGTCCGCGCTCACGTCCGGAAGTCGTTGGCCTCCCTGGAATGGCTGAACAGATCCGGAGAGCGGCTGGTGGGTCTGGGAGGGGCGGCGCGCAACCTCGGCGCGGCCGCGCAGCAGGCCGCGCATTCGATCGACCTGGGCGTCCAGGGCTTCGTGATCACGCGCAAGGCGATCGGGGAGCTGGTGGACATGCTCGCCTCACTTTCGATCTCCGAGCGCGGCACCGTCGCGGGGATCAAGCCGGGCCGCGGCGATATCATCCTCGCCTCGGCGCTGGTGTTCGAGACGGTGCTCGAGGCCGGCGGCTTCGACGGCATCGAGGTGACCGAGGCCGGCCTGCGCGACGGGGTGTTCCTGGCCGGAACGCTGCTGGCCGGCCGCGAGCCGCTGTTCGACGACGTGCGCCAGACGGCGGTGCGCAACCTGGCGATCCAGTACGAGTCCGACATGGCGCACGTCGAGCACGTGGCCCGGCTCTCGCTGCAGATGTTCGACTCGCTCGTCGCCGGCGGGCTGTTCGAACCGGAACCGGATGAGCGCGAGCTCCTGTGGGCCGCCTCGATGCTCCACGACGTCGGCATGACGATCTCCTATGACGACCACCACAAGCATTCCCGATACCTGATCGTCAGCGCCGAACTGCCGGGCTTCGACCCGCGCGAGCGCGCCCTGATCGCGCAGATGAGCCGCTATCACCGCAAGGGAGTGCCGAAGCTGGGCGAACTGGCGCCGCTCGCTCGCGACGGGGACGAGCAGTTGCTCGAGCGCTGCTCGGTCGTGCTGCGACTCGCCGAGCACCTGGAGCGCGGCCGCGACCAGTCGGTGTCGGAGGCCAAGCTGCGCGCCAACGGCGATGGAGTCGACCTCCACCTGGAGGCCGGCGGCGACCTCACCTTGCCACGCTGGAGCGTCGAGCGCTACGGCGACGGCGACGCCTTCCGTCGCGTGTTCGGTCGGCGGTTGTTGATCGGTTGAGGGGGAAACGCAGACCGTCGTCGCTTCTGTCAAGGTTGGCTAAACCTGGGTGCAATGCTTAACCGAACCGTCACACACGGGTGATGTGATCCGCCTACCTTGTTGTGTGTGACCACGATTCAGACTTCCCCGGCCGCCTGGCCAACCGATCCCGACCACTGCGATGCGATCGACACGCTGCTCGTGATGGCCGCGGCGGAGGAGCGCTGGGGCGAGCCGCGGCGGGCCGTCCACTTGCTCGACAACGTCGAGCAGATCGTCGGCACGCTCCCCGGCCAATATCAGCACATGCGCACGACGTGTCGTGGCACCCCGCCGCGGCAACCCGTCGCCTAGCGCCGCCGATGCAGCGTAGAGTTCAGGCATGGTTTGGTTGCTGCGCCACGCTGAGGCCGCTGACGGCTTGCCCGACGACGAGCGTCCGCTCAACGAGCGGGGCGTCCGCCAGGCCGAAGCGGCGGGACAGGCCCTGAGTCGCCTGGGCACGAACATCGATGTGTGCCTGTCGAGCCCCAAGCTCCGGGCGCTCCAGACCGCTCAGCGCGCGTGCGAGCCGCTCGGCGTCGAGGTGACGATCGAGCCGAGACTCGCCGGCGAGCCGTTCGACGTCCACGCGCTGATCGACGGACGAGGCGACGT
>DATAJI010000319.1:0-2453 GCA_036262195.1 Solirubrobacteraceae bacterium | reverse complement strand
GCGTCGGCTGCCGACGCGGCCGCACAAGCCGGGCTGGCCGGCCTCGTCGTGGCCGCGGGCGACCGCGACAGCGCAATGCTGCCTGGTTGCATAGCAGTCGCCGGAGCCGGAGATCTGAAAAACGTGGTCAGCCTTCTCATGCGCTCGCGGCGGCGCAGCGAACGACCGATCGCCCTGGCCGGCGCTGGGACGGCTTCGGCCCGCGGCGCGGCTCGCGGGCGACCGCCGTGAGCGCGACGACATACTGCACTCTGTGCCAAGCGTACCGCGAGTGCTCACGATCGCCGGGTCCGACTCGGGCGGCGGCGCCGGTGTTCAAGCCGACCTGAAAGCGTTTGCGCGATGCGGCGTCTATGGCGCTTGCGCGATCACGGTGGTGACGGCTCAGGACACTCGTGGCGTACTAGCGGTACACGAGCTGCCGGCGTCCGTAGTCCGGGCGCAGATTGAGGCGGTCATCGGCGATATCGGCGTCGACGCGGTCAAGATCGGGATGCTCGGTTCCGTCGCGAGCGTGGGGGTTGTCGCGGACTGCTTGAGGGAACTCCTCGATCCGGCGATCGCGATCGTCGTCGATCCGGTGCTGATCGCGAGCACCGGCGCACCGCTGCTCGCAGACGCCGCCGTGGCGGTCCTGATCGCCGAGCTGCTGCCCCTGGCCAGCGTCGTGACGCCGAACCTGCCGGAGGCGCAGGCGCTCGTCGAGCGGGCGGGACTCGAGCCGGGTGCCACGGACGCTGATCTGGCGCGGGCTCTACTCCAGCTCGGTCCGCGGTCCGTCGTGCTGACCGGGGGCCATCGCAGAACGCCGGGCGACATCTACTGCGACGCCGGGCAGTTCGTTGAGATCGAGACGCCCCGCCACGACTCGAGCGCAAACCATGGCTCCGGCTGCACCCATGCCGCCGTGCTGGCGGCCGAGCTGGCACGCGGCAAAACGGCACTCGAGGCAGCGCGAACGGCCGCGCGACTAACCGCCGAAGCGGTCCACAACGGTCTCGAGGGCATCGGCGCCGGCGCCGGTCCCGTCGACATCCTCGGACTGACGTCCGCTCCCGACGTGGCCTGACTCCGGGACCGAAGTTACGCCGCCCGCGGCGGCGTAAGCTTCGGTCTATGCGGTTCCTCGCGATGAGGCCGGGTCATGGCGAGGTTCTGATCGCCGAAGGCGACGTCGAGGATGCCGAGCAGCAGCGAGAGCTGATCGCGGCCTTCAGGGTGCAGCTCGATCTCGGGATGTGGGCGGCAGTGCCGCTACGCGAGTCGAACGGACGGCGCGCAGCCGAACTCGTCAGGAGCTTCGACGAGGTCCCCAGGGACGCCGATCGCGTGATCTTCTTCCCGCGTGCGGCCGGTGGCTGCTAGTGGGCGCGCTCGCGGCGCCAGACGCCTTTGACGCCGAGCTGGAGGCTCGCGCCGAGGAGCGTGCGCGCGAGCTCCTGCGCTCGTGCGTGAACGCGGAGGAGTGGGCGACGTATGAAGCTCACGGGCTGATCCGCGTCTACCCGCAGGCGAACCGCAGCCCCACCGCAGCGGCGAGCGACACCGCGACCGCCTATGCATATTTGATTTATCCGCACAAGCCGATCGTCGCCTACGTCGTCGAGTCGGGGCGGTTGTTGGGTGAGTACTGCGTGGCGTTTGGCAGCCCGCGCCTGCCGCCGTCAGATGACGTGCTCGCGAAATGGCTTGCGCTGACCGGTGACGAGCGTGGCCTGCTCGCGCGCGCGGCCGTGCACCCGGTCGGCCGACAGATCGATCCGGAGCGCGTCCGGCGCGACCTCGGACAGCTAGCGCTCTAGCCGAGGGAGGCCGGTCGGTAGTCTTCCCCGGCCTGTGAGTTCCAACGGATTTGACCTAAAGCACCGTAGTCGCATCCTCACCGAGGGGCCGACGCGCGCTGCCGCGCGAGCTCAGCTCAAGGGCATCGGTTACGACGACGAGGCGCTCTCCAAGCCGCTGATCGGCGTTGCGTCGACGTGGATCGAGACGATGCCGTGCAACTTCCATCTGCGCGCGCTCGCCGCGCAGGTCAAGGACGGGATCCGCGAGGCCGGCGGTACGCCGATGGAGCTGAACACGATCGCGATCTCCGATGGAATCACGATGGGGACGTCGGGTATGAAGACCTCGCTCGTCTCGCGCGAGGTGATCGCCGACTCGATCGAGCTCGTCGCGCGCGGGCATTTCTTTGACGCGGTGATTGCGCTCTCGGGCTGCGACAAGACGATCCCCGGGACGGTGATGGCGCTGGCGCGGCTCGACGTGCCCGCGCTGATGCTCTACGGCGGCTCGATCCCGCCGGGACACTTCCACGGGCACGACGTGACGATCCAGGACGTTTTCGAGGCGGTCGGGGCGCACGCTTCGGGGCGGATGACCGACGAGGAGCTCGCCGAGCTGGAGGCGAAGGCGTCGCCGGGGCCCGGGGCCTGCGGCGGCCAGTTCACCGC
>DATAJI010000318.1:0-7299 GCA_036262195.1 Solirubrobacteraceae bacterium | reverse complement strand
GCGTCGGCTGCGTCCCCGCGACGCGCGTAAAGGTCGACCGCTATGCCGGCCGCGCGAAACGATTCGGCAGCTTGGTCAAGCGTCGCGTCCACAGCTTCGCGGGGGGGCCCCAGGGCCCAGTCGACCGCCGTCGGACCGCCCTCCCCACCATCGCGCAGGGCGACGCTCGGCGCTGGCTCGAAGGCGCACACCAGGTGCACGTGGGCGCCGAGCAGACCGGCCAACTCAGCGGCTTGGCGCACGGCCTCGTGCGCCGTGTCAGAGCCATCGGTGCCGACCACGATCGATTCGAACATCGCCGGCGCCGATCATATCTGCGGCCCGCTGGCGTCCCGATCGCAGCGCCGATCAGCTCAACTTGACGACCGCGATGACCATGCCGGCGAGCACGACCACGACAACTGCAGCCTGGAGCCAGAGCCAAGTCGGCGACATCGGCGCTAAGACTAGACGTCGTTAGCCCGCGGGCTGCCACTCCGGCGCGTAGCCCAGGTAGCGTCCCGAGGCGACCTCGCCGCGGATCGCCCCTGCCGCCGCCGGGTACTTGCTCAGTAGTAGCGGGCTGGATGGCCCGTAGCCCTCGTTGTAGAGGATCATCTTCACGCGCTTGTGGCTGTTGATGAAGGAGAAGAAGTCGTCGACGAAGCGAGTGTTGTCGGTGTCCCACATTGCCCACTCCGCGAACACGAACGGCTTGCCGCGAAACTCCTTGTAGAAGTGGTTGAGGCCGGCGAAGTTCGGGAAATGGCTGTAGAAGTCGGTCCCGACCCAGTCCACGTATGCCTTGCCGGGCCAATAAGAGGCCGCGCTCTCTGAAGCAACGTTCGGTGTGCCAGCCGTCTCCGGGCACCAGATGAAGGCGATCGCGGACACCGGGATTGATGCGGTCGAGGAGATCCCCTGGACCGGCGGCAGATCGAGAGTCGCGAGCTTGGCGTCGATCGCGCTCACGCCGCCGCCGCGGAGAATCGTCACAACGCGTCGCCAGGCCTGCTTGAACATCCGGTGCGAGTAAGCCGCGCCGCGCGGGCTCCCATCGAGGCTGTCGGCGGAGTACGGGTTGGTCGCGTTGTTCATCTCCGGCAACAGACGGATGTACACCGGCGCGCCGTGCTTGGCGATCCCTGCGGCGAGCGAGAGCAGGTATGCGTCACCGCTGCCGTCGGCGATCCCCTGCGGTGTGATCATCTGCCGCGCTCCGGCTCCCATCGTCGTTGAGATGTGCAGCATCACGCGTGCATGAGTGCCCACGGCGTCGCTGAACGCCCAGTCAAACGGGTGACCCCAGGTGATGAAGGACCCGAACACCGCCGGATGCTTGCCGGTCTCGTCCTCATATTGGGTTGCGTCGTCGCCCGAGATGCCGGTGAAGACATCCCCCGCGGCCGGCAGAAGCATGCTCACCGCTGAGCCGCTGGCTCCGCTCGTGCCAGTCACCGAGGTGCTACCCGAGGAGCTGGCGCTACCGGCGTGGGCGGTCGGGACGTCCGCGAGCGCCGCTCCGCTCAGAGCAAGCGTGACGAGCGCCGCCGCGCCGACCAGGGCTCCGTGCGCGCGCCTCATGCCTTCGCCTCTTGTGCATCCATGCACCCCTGTCGGAACGCGGCCGCGGCGCGTTGGTTGCGCGCGAGCGTGACCAAACCGGTCCTAAGCGGCCAGCTCGTCGTGTGCGGCGTGCGGTCAACCGATCGAGGATCCATGGGGTACCTATCGGCAGCGACCCGTAAGGCTTCAGCTCTTTCGCGAGCAACCGGCGGCTATTCGGTCTCGGGCGGCTGCGTAGACTGGCGGGCGTGTCGGGGTCTGACGCGCGCCTGCGGGCCAATCGAAGCCGCCGGCGGCTCGCAGCCTCGACGATCCTGCTCGCGGTGGGCGCGTTGGCGGCGCCCGGCGCGGCGCAAGCGGCGAGCCCGGTGACCTATTACGCGGCGTCGAATGGCACCGGCGACTGCTCATCCGCGGCCAATCCGTGCTCGCTTGTGACAGCACTCGCCCACGCCGCCACCGATGCAGGAGGCGAAAACGTGACGATCGACCTCGCGGCGGCGACCTACACAGGCCCGTTCACCATCGCCCCCGGGACCGAGACTGCGCTGACGCTGGCCGGGGACGGCGCGATCCTCAACGGCAGCGGCGGAATCACGCTGAAGGTCACCGCGTCGGGCGCCCTCGATGTGACGCTCGAAGACCTCACGCTCGAGAACGGCGCCGGCAACCTCGACGCCACCGGCGGCGCGACCGTCGACGCGGTTGATGATGCATTCATCGACGGTACCAACGGATCCATCGCAGTCACTTCTGGCAAGCTCGTCGTCAAGGACTCGACGATCGCCGGCTCCTCCGGCGCCGCCGGCGTCGTGGACGACAGCAGCGGCACGAGCGCGTCTATCTACGGCTCGACGATCACCGCCAACACGAACGGCGGCGTCGCCGAGGGCGGCGGCGCACAGCTCAGCCTCGGCGCTGATCTGCTGGCGTCCAACGGCGGCGACTGCAATGGCACGATCACGGATCTCGGCTACAACTACAGTGACGGTACGACGTGCTCAGGGACCGGCACGAGTCACCGCGGCGAGTCCACGCTCGCGCTCGGGACACTTGCAGCGAACGGCGGCGGCACGCAGACCGAAAGCATCACGCCGACCAGCGCCGCCTACGACGTGGTGCCTGTCGGGGCGACTGTGGGAACCGAGACCTTCTGCTCGGGCAGCGACCAGCGCGGCGTGCCTCGCGCACAGGGCCCGGCGAGCGCTTGCAGCGCTGGCGCCTACCAATATGCGCCGCCGATCGTGAGCGGCGTCAGCCCGCGCGCATCGCTCGAGCTTGGCCTGCCAGGCACGCTCATCGGCTACGGGCTCGCCAACGGGACGATCGTCAAGTTCGGCTCGACGACCGCGACGATTACCAGCCAGAGCGACGGATCGCTGTCGTTTGACGTTCCGCTGTCGCTTGCGCTCGGCTCGCAGCCGATCACCTTGACGAACCCCGACGGCAGCACTGCCGTCTCGTTCAGCACCATCCCCGGTCCTGGCGTCAGCACATCGCTGCTCACGCCAGGCCAGTACGACATCGCCTACTCCCAGGCGCTCGCCGTCTCCGGCGGCGCTGGTCCCTACACCTACGCGCTCACTTCGGGAGCGCTGCCCGTCGGACTCAGCCTCGCGAGCTCGGGCGTCGTCTCGGGGACACCGACCCGGGCCGGGGGCTTCGCATTCGGAGTGACGGTCACCGATGCCAACGCCGTCAGCTCGTCGAGCGTTGCCGTCTCGCTCGTGATCGCGACGCCTGTGATCTCGATCGACTCCGCCAAGCTCAGGCTCAGCGGCACGTCGTTGCCGGTGACGCTGAGCTGTGCCGGCGCACCGTGCAAAGGCACCGCGAGCCTGACCGAGCCGCTGAAGACGCGCGTGACAGGCAAGGTCAAGTCGATGACCGTGGTGCTGGCGTCGGTGCGCTACAGCCTCACCTCGGGCCAGCGCGACACCGTGAGACTGGCGCTGACCCCCAGCGGCAGCCAAGTGTTGAAGCACGTGAAGAAGCACTCGCGCAAGGAGACGCTGACCGTCACCGCCGCCGCGGCCACGACCGAGACGAGTACGGCCCTCGTGAGCTGACTCCGCTCTCTCTACGAGCGGGCGATGTGCTGTGCGCGCGCGGCGCGTACAGCACCGGCCAGCGTTTCGATGTCATAGGCGCCGTGGTGGCGCCGTCCGTTGACGAAGAACGTTGGCGTGCCGGACACGCCGCTGAGGTCGGCGCTATCGACGTCCTCGGCTACTCGCGGAGCCCGAACGTGCTTGCGCAGATCGTCGATGAAGTGATCGAGGTCGAGGCCGAGTTGGTCGGCGTAGTCGTGGAGGTTCTGCGGTCGCAGCGCGTCCTGATGCTCGAACAGTAGGTCGTGCATCTGCCAGAAGGCTCCTTGGGCCGCCGCGGCCTCGGTAGCTTCCGCCGCCAGCTGGGCGTGGGGATGAACGTCGGTGAGCGGCAGGTGGCGCCAGACGTAGCGAAGGTCGCCGAAGTCGGCGAGCAGCTCGCGCAACACGCTCTCCGCCTGTCCGCAGAACGGGCACTCGAGATCGCCGTATTCGACGAGCGTGATCGGCGCCTCGTGTGGTCCCCGGATGTGGTCGCGCTCGGGATCGACGTCCACCGCGAGATCGACCAGCAGATCGAGCTTGCCGGTCAATGCGCGCGCGCGTCGCCGCGCAGGCAGCATCGCAATGACCCGAAAGGTGAGCCAGCTCAGCGCAGAGGCGCAGACGGCAGCGCTGAGGATGCCGAGCTTCGCCTCGTCGAGGCTCACGCCGGTGAACGCGATCGACGCGATCAGCAGCGCGACGGTGAAGCCGATGCCCGCGATGAGGCCGCCGCCGAGGGCCGCCGCCCAACCGACCGGCAGTCGCAACCTGCCACCAGAGAGGACACGCGCGGCCTGCGAGGCGGTGAGGATGCCGACTGGCTTTCCGACGACGTAGCCGACGAGAATGCCGAGTGTGATCGGTGAGCCGAACGCGCGCGAGAGGAATGCTCCGCTGATCGGGATGCCGGTGTTGGCGAGCGCAAAGAGCGGCACGACGACATAGCTCGACCACGGGTGGTAGATCTGCGCCAGGCGCTCATTTGGTGAGATCGCGGACTCCAATGCGACGCGCGCCGAGCGTGCCAGCTGAGGCGTTGGCTGTTCGCGAAACGAGCGGAAACGCTCGGTCGCGCGCTCGAGGTCACTGCGTGCCGCAGTGAACGCGACGGTCAGCAGACCCAACACCAGCCCGACGATCACCGGGTCGACTCCAGACTCGAAGACCGCGACCCACATCACCAGGCCGAGCGCTGCGTAGACCGCTCCGACGCGGATGCCTGCGGCGCGCACGGCGAGCGTCAGCGCGAAAACGCCGAGGGCCACGAGCGCGGCTACGAGCGCGACGTGATGCGTGTAAACCGTCGCGATGACGACCAGCGCAACGAGGTCGTCAACGACGACGACGGTCAGCATGAAGGCGCGGAGCCGGCCCGAGATTCGCGGGCCGACCAACGCGAGCATCCCCAGTGCAAAAGCAGTGTCGGTTGACATCGCGACGCCCCAGCCGTGAGCCGAGTGCGTTCCGGCGTTGAACGCGAGGTAGATGCCGACTGGCACCAACATGCCGCCGATGCCGGCCAACAACGGCACGACGAAGCGCCGGCGCTCGCGCAGCTCGCCAATGTCGAACTCACGCCGAGCCTCGAGTCCGACGACGAAGAAGAACAGGACCATCAGGCCGTCGTTGATCCAGTGGCGGAGATCCTGCGAGATGCCGTGCGACCCGACGCGCACAGACAGCTCCGTGGCCCACACGCTCCGGTAGGAGCCGAAGTCGATGTTTGCCCACGCGAGGGCTGCTACAGCAGCGGCGAGAAGGATCATCGCCCCGCCCGTCTCGGTGCGAAGCGTCCGCAGCAGCGGCGTCGCCGCGTTGCGCGACCACGCGGTGCGCGCGCTGTAGATCACCCCACGCTGATCCTCGCCGGCCATGTTGGCTTCATTCTCTCCGAAGCCGGTGTGAATCCCGACTTCCCGGGGCGCTGGGACTCTGGCGCTCAGCTGCCGCCGCGCAGCGGCAGCTCCCGGGCGTCCCGGCGACCACTCGCGATCAGCGTCGCCTCACGCACGAGGTCCTGGTTCATATAAGCGAGGAATAGCAGCGACCCGAAGATCACAACGGCGTCGACGCTCTCCCGGCCCTGCTTCGTCCAGTAGTCGTCCTCGAGATTGAGCCACAGCGCAAACTCGTCCAGCGTGAGCGCCGAGGCCATCCCGTAGCCCGCTGCTGAGGTGCGCGACGCCCACCGATGAGTCGGATTGGTGCCGAGGCCGAGCTGGGCGTTCCAGGCGTAGCCGGTGACGAGCAAACCGAGGATCCCGAACGTCATGTGGTGAATGTGATGTCCACCGGGATCGATGTTCCTGAACGGGCCGCGATTGGCACGTATCGCGTGGGTGATCCCGCGAACCGTCGCAAACGCCGTCACGAAGCCGACGTTCCCCAGAAACAGACGCTCCTGTCGCGGATCGGACAGGTGCTTTCGGTAGAGCGCGCCAAGGACCTTCGGCGCCAAGAGCGAGCGCGAGAGCGGAGGCAGGGGCATCGCGGTTCACAATACCCCCGGCCGCACCGTGCTAGCGCGCGAGCGTCACGCGGCGAGCCCTTCAACGCCGTCGAGCAGCCGCCAGTTCGCTCGCAGTACCGCTTCAGCTTCGCCGAGCAGGGCGTCGTGATCGGCGTCGTTGAGGCGCGCGTCGATCAGCTTCCGTCCCGCGGCTGCGTGCGCGACATCGAGTCGTTCGTGCAGCTCGAAATAGTCGACTCCCGGTCCATCGATCCCGTAGTGCGTTGCGAGACCCTCACGTTTCGTCTTCGAGATCTGAGGCTGGGCGGCCTCGATCGCGTACACGGCGACGAGCGTCGCGAGCTCTGAACGACCGGCTTCGCCGCTCCACGCGCGCGCGCACCCGGCCGTCTCGGGTCGCGGCGCCGCCGCACGTTCACCCCCGACGGCGTCGATGAAGCGATCCCACAGGGCGACGTGCTGGGCCTCCTCGGCAGCGTGCGCGGCAAGCTCTGCGCGCGCATCCCCATCAGCATCGGCGGCCGCCCGGGCGCTCGCTTCCGCGAGTGCGACGACCGCGTGGCGGTACTGACCCGAGTATTCGGCGAGCTCGGTGCTGCTGAGCTCGCCAGCGCTCCAGCGCACGTAGAACGGGTGGCGAAGTACGTCGTGCTCGCGGGCGACCGCGTCAAGCCGGGACCAGAAATCCATGGGTCACATCTCCTGCTCGAAGGGGGAGTGGCCGGTGATCCTACTTCGCGCCGACGACCGCTCGAACTGCTTGTCACAAATCGCGGCGTTTCAGCGCATTAACAGCTTAAGACCGATGGCAGCCTACGAGGACACCAATTCCGACGGCTTGTGGATCGACGGCGTCGTGCCCGAGTGGACTGGTCGGCGACGCTCGTTGCGCGCCCAGCGCGTCGCACGTCAGCTGGTCGAGCTTTCGCGCCTGAATGACGGCGCCGAGGTCGCGGATCTGCAAACGATCGAGCTGATGACGTTTCTTCGCGCGGTGCTGCGCGACTATCCGAGTGTCACTGTCACGAGTGCGCCAGCGCAGACGCAGGTGCTGACCGATTCCCGACGTCTGGCGGCGGTGCTCTTCGCGGTGCTCGATAACGCGTTGGTTCATGGCGCCGACCCGGTTGAGGTCTACGTCACCGCCGAGGCGATCTCGATCCAGGACGCCGGCCCGGGTTTCGCGCC
>DATAJI010000317.1:0-2036 GCA_036262195.1 Solirubrobacteraceae bacterium | reverse complement strand
ATCCGCGCGCGATCGCAAGCCCGAGTCCCGAGCCCTGGTGGCCGGGTCCGTCGTTCGGCGAGCGGTAGAACGGCAAGAAGATGCGGTCCAGCTCGCTCGCGCGGATGCCAGGGCCCTGGTCTACAATCCGGACGCGCAGGCGCTCCCCGGCGGCGTGCGCCCGCACCAAGACGGGCTTCCCGGCCGAGTAGCGCGCGGCGTTCTCGAGCAGGTTGGCGAAGGCGCGCTCGAGCTGCCCCGAGTCGCCCGATAGAAGCGGCAGGTCGTCATCTACCGCGAGCCGGAAAGCTGAGCCGGCGCCGTCGCTCTCCACGTTGGCGACAGCCTCGAGCAGCACGTCCTCGATCGAATAGGAGACGCTCCGCTGCTCGACGGCGCCCGCCTGAAGCAGCGAGAGGTCGAGCAGCTTCTCAACGAGGCTCGACAGGCGAGTCGCCGCTTCGAGCACTACGGCGCGGGCCTCCTCGGCCTCGTTGCGCTCCGCGTTGTGCGGGTCGAATGCCGTCGCGGCCGTCAGGATCGCCGTCAACGGCGTTCGTAGATCGTGCGACACCGACCGCAGGACCGCAGTCTTCGTCTCGTCGCTACGGCGCAGCAGCGCCGTCTCGACTACTTCAGCCTGGAGCTCGGCGCGGTGCAGCGACGCCGCCAGCATCGATTGCAACATCGGCACGATGCGCGAGGCGACGCGAGCGCGCTCCGACGCTCCGAGCGTCGCAGGCAGCAGCAGAGTCCCGATCCGCGAATCCCGGTCGCGCAGCGCGAACGCGACGCGACGCTCGTCGCCGGCCGTCTCCCCCAGCTCGATAGCAGCCGAGCTGATACCGATCGCGACCGCTAGCCGCTGCGCGGTTTCGGCGAGGGCCACATCCAGGTGCGAGCCACCAAGCAAGAGCCGCGCCATCTCGGTGGCGACGTCGGCCTCGCGGCGGCGTTGCTCCGCATCGACCGCCCGATCACGCGCGAGGTTTCCGAGCAGTCCTGCCATCAGGGCCACCACCGCGAGGCTGGCGAAGGCAATCCAGGTCCGCGCATCGTCCAGCGTGAAGCGTCCGACAGGCGGCAGGTGGAAGTAGTTGAACGCGAGCGAGCCCGCCAACGCCGTGAGCAGTCCGGGCACCATGCCCCAGTAGACGGCTGTGATCACCACCGTCAGCGCATAGACGACGGCGAGCGAGACAGCCGGGGCCAGATGGCCAAGCGGGTAGATCGCGAGCGTCTCGAGCGCGGTCCCGCCGGCGGCCACTGCTATGCCGAGCAGGTACGGCGGCCGCCGACCGCTCAACCGCATCCCGGAGAGGAGTTGCATACGCATCGCAACTCCATTGTCCTCGCTTGAGTGGCGCGTGCTGGCGCCACCGCTTGGGGTCTAGGGGTAGACCTGTCGCCCGCTGTCGCCGTCGACGAGACGGATCGCGATCGACGGACAGGCCTGCGCTGCGGCCAGCATCAGCTCGTCGGGGCCGTCGCCAACCACCACCGCGATGTCCTCGAGCCGAAAGATCTCGGGCGCGATGTCCTCGCAGTCCCCGTGCGAGGAGCAGGCGGCAGCGTCGATCAGCGGAACGAGTGTCATACGGGAGCCCTTTCGGTCATGTACTCGAGGTCTTGGCGCAGCTCGCCGACGGCCCGCGGTCGTCCGACCACGAGCGCTGCGACGAGCTGGCCGTCGCGGGTGTAGCGCGCGACGAAGTCGCGTGCAGCGGTGTCGCCCTCGATCGTCACCTCGTCAGCGAGCTCCGCATGCCCGAGGTACTGGATCCGCGTGCCATATTGATCGCTCCAGAAGCTCGCCAGCGGTGCCGGCGCAGGCTCATGCCCGAGCAGCGCGTTCGCGACTTGGATGCCCTGGCGCGACGCCGCCTCCCAATGGCCGCCGACCACATGGCGCTCGAGGAACGCGTCATAGACGGCTGCCGCATCGCCGGCCGCGAACACGTCGGGCAGTTCGCTGCGCCCGGACGCGTCGGTCGGGACGCCACTGGCGGGCAGGCCGGCGCTTTCCAGCCAGGCGGTGTCGGGAATGATCCCGACAC
>DATAJI010000316.1:0-1836 GCA_036262195.1 Solirubrobacteraceae bacterium | reverse complement strand
ATTACAAGCGGATCTTCGACGGCGACCGCGGGCCCAACACGGGGGGCATGGGTGCCTACTCTCCGGTTCCCGACGCCGACGCGGAGCTGGTCGAGCGGATCATCGCGACCGTCCACCAGCCGATCGTCGACCACATGCGCGAGCGTGGCACCCCGTACCGCGGCCTCCTCTACGGCGGCCTGATGCTGACCTCGCGCGGCCCGCGGGTGATCGAGTTCAACGCCCGCTTCGGCGACCCCGAGACGCAGGCGCTGCTGCCGCGCCTGCGCTCCGATCTGCTCGACGCGCTGCTGCGCGCGACGCGTCCCGGTGGGCTGCGCGACTTTGAGCTCGAATGGTCGCGGCAGTGCGCCGTGACGGTCGTGCTCGCGAGCGCCGGCTACCCCGAGAGCCCGCGGCTCGGCGACGCGATCACGGGCCTCGAGCGCGTCGGCGCGAATGTCGAGGTGACGCACGCCGGGACGGCGCGGCGTGGCGGGGAGATCGTCACGAGCGGTGGCCGCGTGCTCGGCGTGACCGCGCTCGGCGACGATCCCACCAGCGCCCGGACGGCGGCGTATGCTGCGGCGCAGATGATCGACTTCGCCGGCAAGCAGCTGCGCAGCGATATCGCCGCCAACGCCGGGGCGGCGGGCACGTGACGCTCGAGCCACAGCTGGCGATCGTCGCCGAGCAGACCGGCGACGGCCCACCGCTCGTCGGGATCCTGATGGGCTCGCAGAGCGACATGGACACGATGCAGGGCGCCGCCAAGGAGCTCGCCGATCGCGGCATCGGCCACGAGGTCCAGGTGCTGTCGGCGCATCGTCAGCCCGATGAGGTCGCCGAGTACTCGCGCAGCGCCCGTGCCCGCGGCCTGCGCGTCCTGATCGCCGGCGCCGGCCTGTCCGCCGCGCTTCCCGGGGTCGTCGCGGCGCACACCGATCTGCCGGTTATCGGCGTCCCGCTTTCGAGCCGCCTGTCGGCGGCCAATGGCCTCGACGCGATCCTTTCGGTGATCCAGATGCCGCCCGGCGTCCCGGTCGCCGCGGTCGGCCTCGACAACGCGCGCAACGCCGGCATCCTCGCCGCCCGGATCATCGACTCCGCCGGCGCCCACGGCGGCCGCCCGACTGCCGTCGCCTAGCGACGTTCAGCCGACCCCGGCGGTCACCAGCCGTAGTTGATCGAGCGACTCGGCGATCAGCTCGCCGAGCCCGCGTGTGTTCGCCGGCTCGACCCAGCGGGCGAAGCCGACCTTGAACGCGGCGATCCCGGCCTCGGCGCTGAGGCTCGCGGCCGGCTCGGGGACGCCGCGCCCGCGCAGCGCCTCGCCGACAGCGGCGCCAAGCGTCGCGAGCTTGATCAGCTCGCGCTCCTGAAGCTCGGGATTGGCGGCGACAACCGCCTGGCGGACGCTAGCCCGCTCGCGGTTGTCCCCGAGCATCGCGACGCTGGCACGCAGGCCGCTGGCGACCGCCTCGATCGGCCTTAGCCCGGCCGGCGCGCCGGCGACGCCGGCGACGAACAGCTCCTGCAACTGCGGCGCGCCCCCGAACAGGACCTCGCGCTTGTCGGCGAAGTGGCGGAAGAAGGTCCGCTCGGTCAGACCGGCGCGCGCGGCGATCTCGGCCGCCGTCGTCTGGTCGAAGCCACGCTCCTCGAACAGCGCCATGGCGGCGCGTTCGAGTCGTCCGCGGGGGTTCGGCTCCCATCTGCCCATCACCGCATGATAGTCATGACAGTGGCTGACATGATCTGCTAGCCTGATGGCAGTAACTGTCATCACTCTGTACTGGAGGTTTGTCATGCGCGTATTCGTCACTGGCGCCAGCGGCCACATCGGCTCGGCGGTAG
>DATAJI010000315.1:0-7466 GCA_036262195.1 Solirubrobacteraceae bacterium | reverse complement strand
GCCTCCGACCTCGCGGATCCGCTCGCGAACTTGCTCGGTCGGCATGATCCGCAGCTCGCCGCTCTCTAGCTCCTCGAGCAATACCGATGTGCCCGGCGCATAACCGCGCGCCTCAAGTTCCCGCGGGATCGAAACCACGTTGCTATTACCGACGCGACGCACCTTAACGACCTTCACACCGCCAGTATACACGCGGATATCCGCGAATCAGATCGCGTCCGCGCTCGCAAGTCCCGCCAAGCCCCTAGCCGGTGGCCTTAGGCATCGGTAGGCAGGCGCTCAACGCGTGGTAGTCGCCGTTGGTCAACCGCGACGGCACTTGCGACCAGATCGTGTTGTCGTAGAAGCTGTTCGGTGACCCGTGCGCATAGGAGACGCGGATTGCCGCGTCCGCGTTTGCGAAGAACGTCAGCCTCATGAAGCCGCGCTGACCGCTGAATCGAACCAAGACGTCCGGGCCGGCCGAGCGCACCGCGCTGACCGCCGGCGATGCCTTGAAGCATGCTGTCGCCGAGGCCTGCTTGACCGGGGGCGCGTGAGCTCCGCTGAGGTTCTGCACGAGGCCCGGCGGCGGCGCGCTGGAGCCGTGCAGCAGCGAGACAGCAACGACCACGACTACCGCGAGCAGAAGCAGGTCGAGAGCCGGCCAGACCATGCGACGTCCGCGACGCGCGAGCGCGATGGACTTGTCCATGACCAAATCATCGACTCCTCAGGGCGCATAGAGGAGCGCTGTCATCGAATGTGCGCTGGCTCGAGCGGCGAGGCTCACGATCACCTCCTGGAGTCAACACCGCCAGGAATCGCGGTGAACGAGCCACACGCCGCCGCGAAGCGAACGTCGAGACGCTCGCTTTCGCCAGCGAAAGGGGACGCGCGACCCGCACCCCACCACGCGCCTGCTCCCGCGTGAAGGCGGGCGTCTCCGCGGCGTAGGAGACTCGGCCCGGCGACCGATGCCGAGGAGATGACCGCCGCCGGGCCGAGGCGAAGCCGCTGATGATCGTCGCCCCGGTGGGGGCTAAGGTGTTCGCCGTGAGGAAGGTCGGGCTAATTACGATCCTGGCGGCTCTCCTCGCTGGATGCGGAACCTCGACGAAGACGGGAGGCGGAACGCCGAGGAAGTCGTCAGGAGCTAGCGCTACGGACCATTCGAAGCTCTCTATGCCTGCGTCCGCCGCGCCGACGACGTGTACCGCATATCTATATGGCCAGGACGCCTTGGTTGAGTTCGCTTCGAAGGGCTTCAACGTAGCGTCCGCCTGCCAAAGCTGGATTCGAAATAACGCCAAGCGGGGCGCTCTTTGGACCGGACAGCCACCAACCTACGGCGTGCCTTTTGACGACTCCCAAGTCTGCTTGCTCGCGAACGCGAACGGAGCCGTAACAGCCAGCGTGCTCGATGACAGCGGCCAGATTTACGGGAAGGGCGCGTGCGAAGGGCTGATCGCCGCGGGATGGGTTGAGCAACTCCCGGCGAATACCGAGACGCTAGGCGGCAACAGCCGACCTACACTAGGTGCGCCAAAGCTGATCGTCGGTCATTGGGCCGGCGTCGACCCGTCGCAGATCGACTACAGCGCCGATGGCGGGAACATCGTCACCGGACTCGTCTGGTCCTCTTGGACTCACACGCAGGCGTTAGGCCAAGGCACGAGCGACATTCAGAGCTGCGTCCCGAACTGCGCCCAGGGAGCCGAGAACCCGGTTACGACCACGATCACGCTGCTCGACCCCGAAGGCGGCCATTTCACCCAGATGACTGAGGCCCGCAACGGACTGACGACCGATTTCTCGGACACCCCGCAGGACTGGCCGCAATACGCTTCGTAGGTCGGGATGCAGCGGCGTACCGCCGCGGCAGGGGGCTGGCTGGCTTGGGGTCACAGCCCTACGGCTTTGGCCCCATACTCAGCCTGTGATGCGGTGAAGCCACTGTATTCCAGCTGCCCAATCAGGGCACTGGCGGAGAAGGCCTGTGTCTTCAGGTACTCTCGGGCGGATTTCGCTGCCTGCTGATCCCAATTCGCACCGGAACGGGCGACGCCGTATTCGGCCTGTGAAGACGTAAAGCCGCCGTATTTAAGTTGAGAGACAAGCCCCTTCAGCGAGAAAGCCTGGGTCTTTAGGTACTCTCGGGCGGACTCGACGGCTTCTTTGTTCCAGTTAGCGCCGCAATGAGTGGCACCGTATCGAGCATCTGAAGATGACTCGATCAGAACCGCAAAGCGATCCCGCCGAAGCATGCAGATGTCCGAGAGATCGAGGCGATGCGTTACATCGGCTTGCTTGAGCGGGATGGCGACAACGTAAAGCTGTCGCCCCAAGGTCGGGAATTCGCCGCGGGCGACCTGGCAGCGCAGGCGACGATAATGCGTTCCCAACTCGCCGCAGACCAGCTTTACAAGGCTACGCTCGACTGGATGCACTTCAACGGCAAGTCGTCGATCGATCGGGGCGCCCGGATTTGAACCGGGGACCTCTCGCTCCCAAAGCGAGTGCGCTACCAGACTGCGCTACGCCCCGTGCGTGACAGACCCCAAGACTAGGGACTCGGGGTGGTCGGAACGGCGCCGCTGCTAGCCTCGCGGCTGCCATGGCGAACATCGAGCCGCTGCGAGCGCTGCACTACGACATCCCGAAAGCGGGCCGTCTCGTCGATCTCGTCTCGCCGCCGTACGACGTGATCGATTCGGAGGCACGCTCGGAGCTGGCGTCACTGTCGCCCTACAACGTCGTGCACGTGGACCTGCCGATCGGCGAGGAGCCCTACGCGCAGGCGGCGGCGCGCTTCGCCGACTGGAAGGACGAGGGCGTCATCGTTCGCGACTCCGAGCCGGCGCTGTGGGCCCACGAGCAGCACTACATCGGACCGGACGGTCACGGCCGCACGCGGCGCGGGTTCTTCGCGCGAGTACGCGTCGAGGACTACGGCGCCGGGCGGATCCGCCCGCACGAGCGAACGCACCCCGGCCCCAAGGAGGACAGGCTGCGGCTGACGAGGGCGACGAAGGCGAACCTCTCGCCGATCTTCTCGCTCTACTCCGATCCGGCGGGCGCGGCGTGGGGCGCGCTCGCGCCGGCGACGCGCGGCAAGCCGTGGGGCGAGGTGAAGGATCACGACGGCACAGTGCATCGGCTCTGGCGGATCGGCGAGCCGCTGGCGATCGCGCGCGCGCAGCAGACGCTGTCGGGCGTCGAGCTGTTGATCGCCGACGGTCACCATCGCTACGAGACGGCCCGTGTCTACGCTGAGGAGATCGGGGGCGACGGCGAGCATCGCTACGTGCTGATGTGTCTCGTCGCGCTCGAAGACCCGGGTCTGACGGTCTTTCCCACGCATCGGCTGGTGCGCGGCATCGACAAGGGGCGTTGGAGTGCGCTTGACGCCGCACTTGCTCGCGACTTCACCGCGACGGCGGTGTCACGTGCGCAAATCGCGCCGGCGGGCAGTGCGGGACCGCTCGAGCTCGGCTACATCGACGTGCGCACGCGCGAGCCCCAGCGCTTGGTGCTGCGCGACCAGGCGATCGCCGATGCGGCCCTCCCGGGAGCCTCGCCGGCCTACCGCCGGCTCGACACAGGGGTGCTCGAGGAGCTGCTGCTGAAGCGTGCGCTTGGCCTCAGCGATGACGACATCTCCCACCTCAACGACTTCGGCTACGCCCGCGACAGCGAGCAGGCGCTGGCGCTGGTCGACGCTGGCGAGTACGACGCGGCGTTCCTGCTTCGCCCGACGCCCGTGGAGGAGGTTCGCGAGGTCGCGGCAAGCGGCGAGAACATGCCGCCGAAGTCGACCTACTTCTTCCCCAAGCTGCTGACCGGACTGCTCTTCAACCCGCTCAGCTCGTGAATCTGGCGCAGGCGAGCAGCCTGCGCGATGTGCTGCTCGACCCCGTCGAGTCAACGCTGATCGACGTCGAGGGAACCGCAAAGGCTGCCATCCTCGTGGCGCTCCACGAGCGCGACGGCAAGCTGCTGGCGGTCCTCACGCGCCGCCGCGCCGACCTGCGCCAGCACGCTGGGCAGATCTCGTTCCCCGGAGGGCGGCTCGATCCGAGCGACCCGGACCTCGTCGCCACGGCGTTGCGTGAGGCAACCGAGGAGATCGGCCTGCCGCGGGCGGCCGTCACGCTGCTCGGTGCGCTGCGACCGGTCTCGGTGCGCGTCTCCGGCTTTGCCCTCTACCCCTTCGTCGGCGCCATCGTCCGGCCCGAGGCGTGGATCCCCGCGCCGATCGAGGTCGAGGAGATCCTCGAGCTATCGCTTGAAGAGCTCGCCAGCACCTACGCCTTGCAGACGCTGACGCGCGGCGGGCGGAGCGTCGACACGCCCACGTTCAGGGCCGGCCCCGACACGATCTGGGGGGCGACGGCCCATGTCCTGAAAGACCTCATGGCCCGAATGGGACTGCTTTAGCGCGACGCTGTCCGAGAGCAGCGCAGCCGACGGCGCTGCTCTCGGAGCACGCGAGCTACCGCTCGATCGGAGCGCCCACCAGGTTGCCCCACTCGGTCCACGAACCGTCGTAGTTCTTGACGTCGTCGCGGCCGAGCAACTCGTGCAAGACGAACCAGGTGTGCGCCGAGCGCTCACCGATACGGCAGTAGGCGATGATCGGCTCGCCGTTCAGGACACCCTTACCACCGTAGAGCTCCTCGAGCTCTGTCTTGCTCTTGAACGTGCCGTCCTCGCGGACCGCCGATGCCCACGGCACCGAAGCGGCGCCGGGAATGTGGCCGCCGCGCTGCGCGCCCTCCTGCTCGTAGCCCGCGGGCGATATCAGCTCGCCCGAGAACTCGGCCGGTGAGCGGACGTCGACGAGCCTCGTGTTCTTGTCGAGTGAGGCCAGAACCTCGTCACGGCGCGCGCGAATCGCCGCGTCGCCGCTCTCGGCGGTGAACGTCGCCGCTGGATAGCTCGGCACGTCGGTGCTCGTCGGGCGATTCTCGGCGATCCACTTCTCGCGCGGACCATTGACGAGCACGACCTTGTCGTGGCCGTAGTACTTGAGGTACCAGTAGGTGTACGCGGCGAACCAGTTGTTGCGATCGCCGTAAAGGACGATCGTATGGTCGTTCGAGATGCCGTGGCTGGCGAACAGCGCACCGAAGGCTTCGGGGCCGAGGAAGTCGCGCTCGAGCTGGTCCTGGAGATCGAGCTTCCAGTCAAAGCCGATCGCGCCGGGTATGTGGGCCTCCGCGTAGAGCGCCGGGTTCTCGTCGACCTCGACGATCCGGATCGAGTCATCGTCAAGATGCTCCTCGACCCATGAAGTCTCGACGAGCACCTCCTTCGCGTATTCAGACATGGGCTCCCTCCTGCATGGCCATAAATTCCTATCGGGTTTAGGGTATTTCTCGCTAGGTGGAGTGTAGCGCGTCGCCAGAGTCGATCAGCTCTGCGATCGCCGCCTTCGCCTTCGCCGCCCAGAGAGCCGGGTCGGAAGGGTCGGCATCGAGGACACGCGACGGGATCTCGTTGTACGCGGCCTTGGCGGTCACGAGAGCCGAACCGGCGGCGAGGATCGCGGCGTCGACGCAGCCCGCGGCCTCATAGACGAGTCCGCGCACGGTGGTGTCGATCGCCTGCGAGCAGAAGAAGTCGAGGCGCGATCCGTGCAGTGCCATGAGCTCATCGGCACTACCGCGCGCAGTTCCGAGTAGCCAACACGCCACTGTGACGCCGTCGAGCGCGTAGCGCAGCGTCGCAATCCGATCCGGATTGCCGATCCAGCACTCGGCGCCAGCAGCCTCGATCGCGGCGCGGCCGGTCTCGTTGCGCGTGGTCATTCGCACCGCGTGACCGTCGCCGCGGAGTGCACGCGTGAGCCGCTGCGCACGAGCCCCGCCGCCAACGAACAGAATCCGTGCCACAGCGCGTGATTATCGTCGCGTGTCGCGATCTCACACTCCGAACCCGCGCAGCGTTAACTAGAAGATGGCCAGCGTCCCACCGTTTCAGCAAACGCTCGAAGCCCACGCTGACGCCGTCTGGCGCTACCTGCGTGGAATGGTCGGGGGCGAGGCCGCCGAAGATTGCTTCCAGGAGACGTTCCTCGCGGCGCTCCGCGCCTATCCGCGGCTGGATCCCGACTCGAACCTGCGGGCATGGCTACTGACGATCGCGCATCGCAAGGCGATTGACCACCTGCGCCGCCGGCGCCGCGGCCAACCAGAGCAGCTCGGCGATGAGATCGAGGCCGAGCGCGAGCCGGAATCGGACGGCGCGATCTGGGGCAGCGTGGCGATGCTTCCGCCACGCCAGCGGGCAGCCGTTCTGCTGCGCTACGGCGCCGATCTGCGCCACCGCGAGATCGCGGTTGCGATCGGCTGCTCCGAGGAAGCCGCGCGTCGCTCGTTGCACGAAGGACTCAAACGACTGAGGGAGACACTGTGAGCCCGACAACCGACCCAATCGAAACCGCTCTCAGATCACCGGCAAGCGAGGCGAAGTCCGCGGCCCGCCGCTTCGCTGACCGCGCCGCCCAGCGCGGCGCTGATCTCTTCTACGCGCAGGAAGCCAGCCCGCTCGGCGAGCTGCTGCTGGTCGCCGGGCGGCGCGGGCTGATCGTCCTGCGCTACACGCCGACCGACGTGGACGCGACGCTCGTCGAGCTCGCGGAGCGCCGCTCACCGCGCATTGTCGAGTCGCCCGCGGCGCTCGATCCGTGGCGGCGGGAGCTATCCGAGTACTTCGACGGCGCGAGGCGCCGTTTCGAGGCGCCGATCGATTGGCAGGACCTCGCCGGTTTCCGCCGGCGCGTGCTGGCGGCAACGGCGGCGATCCCCTACGGCGAGCTCGAGAGCTACAAGACGGTAGCGACGAAGGCCGGGAGCCCAAAGGCCGCGCGCGCCGCGGGGAATGCGCTCGGCTCCAATCCACTCGCGATCGTCATCCCCTGCCATCGCGTGCGCCACGCGAGCGGCGGTCTCGGCGGATACACCGGTGGCCTCGAGCGCAAGCGCCGGCTGCTGGCAATCGAGTCGGACGCTGGTTAGCGCCCGACTCGAGCTAAGCCGCTTGCTTCTGCTCGAGGGCGTTCGCCAGGGTCGTGTCGCGCAGGTACCACTCGGCGTCGAGCGCTGCCTGACAGCCCGAGCCCGCTGCCGTCACGGCCTGTCGGTAGATGTGGTCGACGAGGTCGCCGGCCGCGAATACACCGGGGCGATTGGTCCGCGTCGAGCGACCCTCGACGATCACGTAGCCGTTGGCGTCAAGGTCAATCATCCCGTGCACGAGCTCCGACTTCGGCTGGTGGCCGATCGCCACGAACACTCCCGTCGCCGCCAGTTCGCGCTCCTCGCCTGACTCGGCGTTTTGCACCCTGACACGCTCGAGCGCGCCGCCCTCGCTGGGCAGCAGCTCCTGGACGACGTAGGGAGTCAGGAACTCGATGTTGGCCGTCGCGCGGGCGCGGTCGAGCATGATCCGCGAGGCGCGAAACTCGTCACGACGGTTGACGA
>DATAJI010000314.1:0-4922 GCA_036262195.1 Solirubrobacteraceae bacterium | reverse complement strand
GCGAGCACCTCGCCGGCTCGGTAGCGGACCTCACCGAGCGTGTGGCGGGCCGCCGCGACCCAGTCCGGCTCGAGACCGAGGCCGCGCACCACGAGCACTCCCGCGGCGGCGAGCGCGACCAGCACGAGTACCACGATCAGCACTGCCACCACCCGCCAACATAACCGCCCGCGCGGTGAGCCGCTCGGCGGCGGCTCGGTTTACCGACTCCAGAGATCGGTGATCTCCGCCAGCGCGGCGCCCAGGAGCTCGGCCGGCGTGAGCGACGCGTCGAGGACGCGGATGCGATCGGGTGCGCTGCCGGCGAGGGCGCGATAGCCGGCATCGATCCGTGCGAAGAACGGCTGGCCCTCCCGCTCGAGGCGGTCCGGCTCACGCTCGCCGCGTCGGGCGCGACCGACAGCGATCGGGAGCACCAGTAGAAGCGTGCGGTCCGGGGTCAGGCCGCGCGTCGCGAAGGCGTTGATCGCGGCGACCGCATCCACGCCGAGCTCACGGCCCGCGCCCTGGTAGGCGAGCGAGGAATCGATGAACCGGTCGAGCAGCACGGATTGTCCACCGGCGAGCGTCGGCTCGAGTAGCTCGGCGACCAGCTGCGCGCGCGCCGCCGCGTAGAGGAGCGCCTCGGCGCGCGCGCCGATCTGGAGCTCCGGGTCGGTAACGAGCGCGCGGATCCGCTCAGCGAGCGCTACCCCGCCCGGCTCGCGCAGCGCCACGACGTCGATGTCGCGAGCCGCGAGGGCGGGCTCGAGTGCCGCGGCGAGCGTTGTCTTGCCGGCGCCGTCGATTCCCTCGATCGTGATCAGCCGCCCGCGCTCCACGAACGGCAGGCTACGCGGCCACGAGGCGCGCCGCCGCTACGCTGCGCGGGTGGCCGCGACCGTACTCCCCGGGATCGAGCGACACCCCCACGCCAGGGCGCTGCTGCTAGCCGCCCTGCCGCCGGGCGAGGCCTCGCACGCCTACCTGTTCGCCGGTCCCGCGGGATCGGGGAAGCGTGACGTCGCACGCGCCTTCGCCGCCGCGCTGATCGCCGACGGTGCGCCCGAGGGCTCGCAGGCGGCCGAGCGCGTCGCGCGCGGCACCCACCCCGACCTCACCTGGGTGACCCCGAGTGGCGTCGCCGAGATGCTCGTCTCGGATATTGATGAGCCGGTCGTGGCGGCGGCGACGCGGACGCCATTCGAGGCGCGCCGGCGCGTGTTCGTAGTCGAGCAGGCCGAGACGATGGGGGACGCGACTGCGAACCGGATGCTCAAGACGCTCGAGGAGCCGGCCGAGTTCGTGCACCTGATCCTGCTCACCGACCGCCCCGGCGACGTGCTGCCGACCGTCGCCTCCCGCTGCCAGCACGTGCGGTTCGAGGCACCGACCGTGGAGGCGCTCACGCGGGCGCTCGAAGCGCGGGGCGTGGGTGCGCTCACAGCTCGGGCCTGCGCCCGGCTCGCGCTCGGAGATGGCGAGCGCGCCACTGCGCTGGCGCTCGGCGACGGGCCGGCGTTGCGCGCCGCGGCGGCAACTTTTGCGGACTGCGCGCTGCGCGGGGATCTGGCCGCGCGGCCGTGGACTGCGCTAACGGACCTGGCCAAGCGGGCCGGCGATCACGCGACGGCGGAGCTCGGCGATGGTCACGCGGCGGAGCTCGAGCTGACCGCCCGCAGCGAACGCTCGCGTGTTGAGCGTGAGCACGCCGAGCGCGTCAAGCGAGCTGCCCGCCGGGCTTCCCAGGTGAGCCTCGACCTCGGCCTGGCGTTGTGCGCCCTGCGCTACCGCGACGCCGCCGTGATCGCCCACGGCGCGCCCGAGCTCGTCCACGCGCTCGACGTCACCGCTGCGCTGGAGCGACTGGCGCGCGAGCAGCCGCCGGCGGTGCTGCAACGCGCGATCGCCCTCGTCCAGACCGCGCGCGAGGGCCTCCGGCTCAACGTGACCGAGGAGCTCGCGCTCGAGGCGCTGGCCTACCGGATCGCCGAGTTGGGTTGAAGGAGCCGGCTCCGGGTGCCGCCTTCGGCGGCCGTCCTCGCCTCGCCGAGAGACTGGCTCGGATCTGCCCGACTCGGCAAGTCGATCGATAATTTCTCGCAACGAGCGCATATTTCGTGCCCTTAGCGAACACTTCGGCGGCACACAGGGTTCTCTAACAGCGACAGCGCAGACTCCTCCGTGTCGATCGAAAGGAGCCCCAATGTCGACCCTCAGCTCGATCCGCACCGCGCCGACCCGTATCGCCGTCTTCGGCTCGGTCGCAGCGCCTCCCGAACCAATTGCGCGGCCAGCCAAGCCAGCCGAAGACAGCGGCCAAGGGCGGCTCCCGCCCGCAGCCACCGCGGTCCTCGAGCGCATCCGCGTTCTGCTCGCCGCCAACGCCCCCGGGATCGCGCGCCCGATCCTCGACCGTGCGCTCGCAGCCGGCACGATCACCGCAACCGAGTGCAGCTACCTGCTCGGGGAGTTTTCCGGCGCTCCGCCGGCGCCTGCACCGGCTCGTGCGGCGGTCGTGCGCCTGCACCAGGAGATTCTCGCCGCCGTCCGCCGCGCCGCCCCGACGCTCGCAAAGCCCCTGCTTAAGGAGGCGGTCGCCTCCGAGCGCCTGACCGCCGCACAGGAGCGTCGAATAATCGAGCAGCTGCGCCTTAGCGGGGGCCGACCTCCGCGTTATCCTTCTTCGTATGAGTTTTCTCGCTGATCTCTTCAAGGACAAGACGCGGATGATCGCCGCCGAGGCCGCGCTTCCAGGTCGCGAGCAGCCGATCCCGACAGCCGAGCGCCACTTCGTCCTCGGCACGCCGATCAAGCCGCCGTTCCCCGACGGCTTCGCCAGCGCCGTGGTCGGCATGGGCTGCTTCTGGGGTGCCGAAAAGGACTTCTGGCAGGCTCCCGGCGTCTACACGACCGCGGTCGGCTACAGCGGTGGCTATACGCCTAACCCCACCTATGAAGAGGTCTGCTCAGGCTCGACCGGACACACCGAGGCGGTTCTGGTCGTCTTCGATCCTGCCGCGATCTCCTACGAGCAGATCCTGCGAATCTTCTGGGAAGGCCACGACCCGACGCAGAGCATGCGCCAGGGCGCCGACGTCGGCACCCAGTACCGCTCGGCCGTCTACTTCGACACGCCGGCTCAGGAGGCTGAGATCCGCGCGACCCGAGACGCCTACGCAGCCGAGCTCGCCGCGCGCGGCTACGGCGAGATCACCACCGAGATCGCACCGGCCGGCCCGTTCTACTACGCCGAGGAGTACCACCAGCAGTACCTCGCGAAGAACCCGGGTGGCTACTGCGGTCACGGCGGCACAGGCGTCAGCTGTCCGATCGGGCTCGCTGCGAAGTAGCTGGTCCGTCGGCGCTGCCGCGACGAGCCTTTGCAAAGCCGCCCGCAGTAGTCCATGACTCGAAGGAGAGCTGGGAGCGTTTCGGCGACGGCACTCTGGTGCCCGGGATGGCCGCTGGAATCGAGGGCAGCTTCACCGCTCCCCTGGCAGCGACGGCGTTCAAGGTTCGCTACCACGCGACCGCCTAGCTCCTGGACCCGCCGTCGGGCTCGGCTGGCGCGCACGGCCACGCGGTGTAGGTGATCATGCGTGGCGGTGCGCCGCCGCGTCACTCCTGCCGTTTTGCTCCTCGCTGCCGCGTCGCTCGCTGGTTGCGGCTCGAGCCTGTCGAGCGCCCCGCCGTCCTCGCAGCGTCCGGTGGCGGCGACATTGATGCTCGACTTCGTCCCGAACGCCGTTCACGCAGGCATCTACAGGGCGCTTGCCGCGGGCTACTACAGGCGCGCGGGCATCGACCTGAACGTGATCGCGCCGGGCTCGACCTCTGACCCGCTAGCGCTGATCAACGCCGGCAAGATCGACTTTGCGCTGGCCGACGGGATCGACGTCGCGCAGCAGATCGCGGAGGGACACGACGCCGAGGCGGTCATGGCGATCGTGCAGGCGCCGCTCGGTGCGCCGATTGCGCTCGCAAGCGAGCATCTGCGCTCACCCGCCGGGCTGGACGGCAAGACCGTCGGCATCACCGGCGTCCCGTCCGACCTCGCCGCGCTCGACACCGTCGTCCGTGACGCCGGCGGCGACCCAAAGCGCGTCCACGTCGTCACGATCGGCTTCAACGGCGTCGCCTACCTCGAGGCTGGCAAGATCGCTGCCTTCACCGGCTACTGGCCCGACGACGGCGTGACGCTGCAGGTCAGCGGATACCCCGTTACCGACTTCAAGCTCAACCGGTGGGGTGGGCCCGACTACCCCGGGCTTGTCGCCTTCACGACGAAGCGCCTGATCCGCGATGACCCGAAGCTCGTCCGCGCGTTCGTCAAGGCAACGGTGCACGGTTACGAGGACACGCTGCGCGACCCGCAGCGCAGCCTGGGTGATCTGTTGAAGCTCAACCCGTCGATCGAGCGCAAGCTGGCGAAGGCCTCGCTCGCCGCCTATCTGCCGATCTACGACGCTGGGGGCGTCCCTTACGGAACGCTCGTTCCGTCCAAAGTAGCCGCGCTCTCGGACTGGCTCTTGCGAAATCATCTGATCGCCCACGTCGTCAGCCCGCGGCGCTTCGGCACCAACGAGTTCCTTCGATGAGTGCGCTCGAAGCGCGCGGCCTGGCGAAGAGCTACGCCGGCGTGGGCGGCAATGATCCGCTGGTGGCGCTACGCGACGTCTCACTCGAGCTGGGCGCCGGCGAGTTCGTGTCGCTGGTGGGTCCGAGCGGCTGTGGCAAGTCGACGCTGCTGAGGATCCTCGCCGGGCTGGTTCCCGCCAGCGCCGGCGAGATCCTGCTCGGTGGCGGCAATTCGGATGCCCTGCTCGGCCGTGTCGGCTACATGCCGCAGGAGGATCTGTTGATGCCGTGGCGGACGACCCTCGACAACGTCACGATCGGCCTCGAGCTCGCGGGCGTCTCCCGCGCTGACGCGCGCGGGA
>DATAJI010000313.1:0-4197 GCA_036262195.1 Solirubrobacteraceae bacterium | reverse complement strand
TCAGTCGCGCTCGAGGGGCGCCATCGTGAGGCCGGCTGAGCGTAGCTGCTCCCAGTAGTGCTCGGCGGGCTCTTGGTGACCGGTCCAGACGATCGCGAGACCGTTGTTATGGATCTGGTCCGCAAAGGCGTAGCCGCCGTCGAGGCTGACCCCGGGGATCACACGAGCGAGGGTCGTGGCGACGTGTTCGAAAGTGTTGTGGTTGTCGTTGCGGACGATCACCTTCCAGGCACCGCCCGTGCCGCTGCCGGGTCCGGCGCTTCGCGGCAGCTCGACGGTCTGGCTCACGCGGAGGCTGGCGCCGCGCGCTTTGCCCAGTAGCGCGCGAGGCCGTCGTAGATGTGCTCGTAGGGCGCGCCCTGGCGGTAGCAGTTGGCGTCCTCAGGACTGCACTGCGCTTCGATGTCGGCGCGCAACTCGTTAGCGAACTGCTCCCGCTCGGTTTCGCGCGCGCGGGCGGCCCAGCGGTCGAGGGCGGCGTCGAGGCGATCGAGATGAGCCTGCGGATCGGCTGCGGCCCCGAAGTGGGTCACAGCGAGACGCTCCGGCTGCCAGGCGCGGAGCAACGCGATCGAGCCGTGCCAGGCCTCGATATCGATGTCGGGCGGCGGCGTCGGCGCCAGCACGTATTCGAGCGGCTCGATGCGCACGCCGGCGACGTCACCGGTGAAGGCCGTGCCTGTCTGAGCGTCCCAATAGCTGACGTGATGTGAGGCGTGGCCAGGCGTGTAGGCGACCTCGAGATCGCCGAGCCGCTCGCCGCCGCGCAAGACCGTAACGCGGTCTTCGGGAACCGGCCGGATCTCGCCCCAGAGACGGTCCATGTCAGCGCCGTAGAGGCGCGTCGCGCTGTCGATCAGCCGCGACGGATCGATCATGTGGCGTGCGCCGCGCTCGTGGACCGCGATCTCGACCGCCGGCCAGCGCGCGGCGAGCGTGCCCGTCGCGCCGGCGTGATCGAGATGGATGTGAGTCAGCGCGATGACGCGCGGAACGAAGCCTGCGAGGCCGTCGAGCAGCGCCTCGATGCTCGACGCTGGGCCCGGATCAATCAGAACGTCGCCGGCCAGCCAGGCGCAGATGACGCGGGGGCGACCCAGATGACGGACGTCGATCGGGCGTATCTCCACGGCGGACATCGCCAGGCTAAGCCTACAATCCAGCTTCGATGAGCGGGCCGAAGCACTGTGAGCTCGGGCGATGACGCGGGCGAACGTGGCTGCGGCCGTGGCTGGCGCTGGGTCTTGAGCGGCATGGCGTCCAGAGGCTCGGAGCTCGCAGCGCGCTTGCGGGATCGGGATGTGAGCGTCGCCGCAGCCGTACTCAACCTGCTGGAGGACGCGACACGGCGCGAGGAGGCACGCGAGCTACTCGTGGCGCTTGGCCCGGGAGCATTGGGCGGCGAAGCGGCGGGGCACATCGTCGGCGTCACCGGGCCCCCGGGGGTCGGGAAGTCGACCCTGCTGGGGGCGCTGGTTGCCACCTGGCGCGCCGCGGAGCGGACCGTCGCGGTGCTGGCGGTCGATCCATCCTCGAAGCGCTCCGGCGGCGCCCTGCTGGGCGACCGGATTCGGATCGCCGGACCTGCCGCCGGCGGCCCCGGGCGGTTCATCCGCTCGATGGCTTCCCGTGAGCGCGTCGGTGGGCTGGCGGCGGCGACGCGAGCGGCAACGCAGGTGCTGGCGGTCGCGTTCGACGTGGTCGTGGTCGACACGGTCGGGGGCGGCCAATCCGAGACCGAGGTCGCCGAGCTTGCCGACACGGTCGTTGTGGTCGTGCAGCCCGGCGCCGGCGACGCGCTCCAATTCTTGAAGGCCGGCGTGATGGAGGTGCCCGACGTGCTGGTGGTCGCGAAGGCCGACGTCGGCGCCGCCGCGCAGGCGACGCTCGCCGAGGCTCGGGCAGCGCTCCATCTGCTGGGCGCCGATGACACCGCCACGCTGGCAGTCAGCGCGCTCCCGCCGGGGGTGGGTATCGCCGAGCTGGCGCAGGCGCTCGACGATCACCGTGCACGGATCGACACGGCAGCGCGCCGGCTCGCCACGCGGCGGGCCGGCGCGCTCGCCGAGTTCATCAGCGAATACGGCGCGCGCGGCCTCCGTGCGGTCGGGGGGCGGCGGGGCGCAGAGCGAATCCTCATCGCCCAAAGCCCCGACATCGACGGGCACTCGCTGGTGGAGATACTGGCCGCGGCTCAGACCTCGTGACGGCGGAACGCGTTCTTCAACATCCGGCCCGGTGCGCCAGCCATGTGCAACGCCGAGCGCATTCCGGCGTTGTGCCAGACGTTGCCGGCGCGTGACCACTGGCGCTTGCGATCGACGCACACGGTCTCGGCGCTCACCTCGCCCGAGGCGCCGAGATGGAGGGCCAACGCGGTCAGCGTGTGGCTCCAGTGGGCGTCCTCCTGGCGGTGCCCGCCGAACGTCATGCCCAGCTCATACAGCGGATCGCTGGCGCGCATCAGCACCTGCGCCTGCGCGCAGGTCGCGCCGTCCTCGACGAACGCGCTGAAGGTGATCCAGCCGGCGAACATGTGGCCCTCCGGCGTCATCAGCGTGAACGACTCGTCGTCCGCGTAGAGGACGAGCACGCCGGTCGAGAGCTTCAGCCCGCCCGGCATCGACAGGTCGAGCGCGGCAACCTCGCCCGGAGCGATTCCGGCGAGCGGCGCGAAGAAGCGGTTGCCGGCCGGCCAGAACTCGGGGAAGTGCTGCTTCCAGACGGTGATCGCCTCGCTCGGCGATACGTCGGTGCCCGCGAGCGACGTGCGGTAGGTCTTCTGCCACATCCGGCCGAAGCCGTGCATCGGCGCGGTCGGCCGGCGTCCGCTGACGTTGATGTGCCCTTCGGAGACGGTCAGCCGGTGGACCGGCTGCGCCCACGCGCCAGCATCCCGATTTCCGGGTTGAGTGCTCATGGTGAAGCCTTTCGTTAGAGGTCAGGCGACCGCTGTGAGAGCGGCGTCTTCGGTGTCGTAGATCGAGATCACCTCGTCGAGACGGGTCAGCTCGAAGATCTGGCGGTAGTGCTCGGTGAGCCCGCAGGCGAGGATGCTCTGATGGCTGCGCTGCGCGCGGACGAGCAACGTGACGAGCAGTCCGATGCCGCTCGAATTCATGTAGTCGAGCGTGTCGAACGCGAGGATGATCGTCTGCGCCTGATCGCTCGCACGCTGGTAGGCGTCGGTGAGAGCGCCATCGGACTCGCGTGTGACCTCGCCCGAGATCTCGATCACGCTCACGCCTGGCGCGGGCGTGCGGACCTCCAGCTGGGTCGTGAGCTCGTTCATTTCTCTGCCTCCTGATCTGCGGTGGACGCCGGCGGGCTAGCCGGCGAGGATCGTCATGAAGTCCGACAGCCGCGTGATCTCGAAGATCTCGCGGTAATGGTCGCTGAGACCGCGGGCGCTGACCGGGCGCTGGTCGGACCGAGCGCGGGCAAGAAGGCCGACGATCAGCGCGATTCCGGTCGAGTTGATGTAGTCGACCTGGCTGAAGTCGAGCAGCAGGGTTCCCGGCCCGGCGGCAGCGTCGTAGGCGGTGGTGAGGGCGTCGCGCGCCGAGCCGTCGATCTCGCCGCGCAGGTCAATGACCGCGCCGTCGGCGACCGACCGGGCGTGGGCCTCAAGCGTCGTCGGTTGCATCGTCGCCTCCTTTCAGGAGCATCGCCAGCTCGACCGTGTGGAGCGAGCCTTTGGTGTGCTGGTCGACTCGGTCGACCATCTTTTCGATCAAGAACAGGCCCCAGCCGCGCGGCGACTGGAGTCCCGCGAGCTTCGCCTCGATGTCCGGCGTCGCCGCCGTGCGAATCGCGTGATCGCCGCCGTGATCAACGATCTGGACGACCGCCTCACGCTCGTTCAGGGAGACGATGACCCGCACGGGGCGATTGGCCGAGTAGCCGTTGCCGTGCTCCATCGCGTTCATCGTCGCCTCGGCGACGGCGGTCTGCAGGCGTTCGAGCCGTGCCGGCGCAAGCCCGCTCGATGCGAGCGCCACGCCGACCCGGCGCATCGCCTCGCGCTCGTTTCCGGGCGCGCTCGCGAGCTCGAAGTCCGCGAGCGCTGATGAGGGAGCGGCCTCGCGACGCTGGATGACGACGAGTGTAATGTCGTCCTCCTGCTCCTGGTGGCCGGCGCCGAAGCTCTCGAGCGCCCCAAGCAGATCAGCGATCAGAGGCTCAGCCTCCCGATCG
>DATAJI010000312.1:0-2814 GCA_036262195.1 Solirubrobacteraceae bacterium | reverse complement strand
GCGCAGGATGCCTGCGCTGCGTGTGGGCGCAATCAGACCGATCATTTGCAGGCCAAAGAGCTGGCGCTTGCTCGGCGGCTCCTGACCGAGCTTCTCGACCGCGTCGCGTAGATCGCCGGCGCGGCGCTCGGCGAGCGCGAGCGACGCGTCGGCCATGCGGCGGATCTGCATTCGCTCCTGCGGCCGCGCAGCGGCGATCGCCCGCTGGAAGTAGCTACGTGCGGCCGCCGCGTCATAGCGCTCGGCCGCACGTCCGCCGAGGATCGCCAGCGCGACGGAGCGATACTTCGTCTCAGACTCGAGCTGCTCGTCGCTGCGGCCTTGCATCTCGAGCATCATCTGCTCGGGAGCACCGCTGCGCTGCTCCAGCTTCACCTGGCGTTGCTTGGGGGCCATGGGGGCAGTTTAGAGCGCAGCGCGGCGGGGCTTGGGTCACGCGCCGCTCAGTGGAGCGCTAGCGGCTCGCCTGGATTACGCCCTCGCGCGGCGCGCCTGCTTAGTGCGGTCAACCTTCGGGAGAGTCACCTTGCGCAGCCGCACGGCGTCCGGAGTTACCTCGGCGCACTCGTCCGGGCGCAGCAGCTCGAGCGCCTGGTCGAGTGACAGCTCGCGGTGTGGGATCAACCGCACGAGCACCTCGGCGGTCGATGAGCGGATGTTCGTCAGGTGCTTCTCCTTGCAGGGATTGACGTCGAGGTCGTCGGCGCGGGCGTTCTCGCCGACGATCATGCCTTCGTAGACTGCTTCGCCCGGGCCGACAAAGAGCGTTCCGCGCTCCTGGAGGTTCATCAGCGCAAACTGCGAGGTGCTACCGCCGCGGTCGGCGACGAGCGCTCCGGTCGGCCGCGGTCGCAGCGCCCCGGCCCAGGGCTCCCAGCGGTCGAACACGTGGTGGGCAAGCCCCGTGCCGCGGGTCTCGGTCAGGAACTCGGTTCGCAGCCCGATCAAGCCTCGGGCCGGCACCAGGTATTCCATCCGCACCCAGCCGGTCCCGTGGTTGACCATCTGCTCGAGCCGTCCCTTACGTAGTGCGATGAGCTGCGTGACAACGCCCACGTAGTCCTCGGGGACATCGATCGCAAGCCGCTCGACCGGCTCATGCAAGCGGCCTTCGATCTCCCGCGTCAGCACCTGCGGCTGTCCGACGGTCAGCTCGAAACCCTCCCGGCGCATCAGCTCCACGAGCACCGCTAGCGCGAGTTCGCCGCGCCCCTGCACCTCCCACGCGTCGGGGCGCTCGGTGTCGAGCACGCGAATCGAGACGTTGCCGATGGTCTCCTGGTCGAGGCGCGCCTTGAGTGCGCGGGCGGTGAGCTTTGTCCCGCTGCGCCCGGCTAGCGGAGAGGTGTTTAGCCCGACCGTGATCGACAGCGACGGCTCATCGACCGTGATCACCGGGAGCGGGAGCGGGTCGTCTGCGTCGGCCAGCGTCTCGCCGATCGTCACCTCCGCGATTCCAGCGATCGCGACGATCTCGCCAGGACCAGCCTCCTCGGCCGCTACGCGATCAAGTGCCTCAGTCACGTAGAGCTCGCCGATCTGAGCACGCTCGATCACGCCGTCAGCGCGGCACCAAGCCACTGCGGCGCCGCGGCGCGCGGTGCCGTGGCGAATCCGGCAGATCGCCAACCGACCGACGTAGGGTGACGCGTCGAGGTTCGTGACAAGCGCTTGAAATGGGTGATCAGGCTCGTACGTCGGCGCTGGGATGCGCTCGATCAGGAGGTCCATCAGCGGTGCCAGGGTGCTGCCCGGTACCCCGACGGTGAGCGAGGCCCAGCCGGCCTTCGCGTTGGTGTAGACGATCGGAAACTCGATCTGCTGCTCGGTCGCATCGAGGTCGATGAACAGCTCGTAGACCTCGTCGACGACTTCGCTGATCCGCGCATCGGGCCGATCAACCTTGTTGACAACGAGGATCACCGGAAGGTGGGCTTCGAGCGCCTTGCGCAGCACGAACCGCGTCTGCGGCAGCGGTCCCTCGCTCGCATCGACGAGCAGCAGCACGCCGTCGACCATCGTGATGCCACGCTCGACCTCGCCTCCGAAGTCGGCGTGGCCGGGGGTGTCGACGATGTTCAGCTTGACACCGCGGTACTCGACGGACGTGTTTTTCGCGAGGATCGTGATGCCCTTCTCGCGCTCCAGGTCCATCGAGTCCATGACGCGTGTCGCGACGTCCTGCCCCTCGCGAAAGGCGCCGGACTGCCACAGCATCGCGTCAACGAGCGTCGTCTTGCCGTGGTCAACGTGGGCGACGATGGCGACGTTGCGGATGTCCTCGCGGGCAACAGGCACGCAACCCAGGCTAGTGGACGGCGCATCTCGCGCCGTCGGCGACCGGGCGCAGGCGGTGGCAGTCTATATTGCGGCGATCTTGCAAAGGCCGCGAATCGGCAGTGGCAGCGATGGCCGTCGGCGAGCGCTCGGGGTCCTCGCCAGCATCGCGCTCGCCACGCTCCTGCTGCCCGCTGCCGCCGGCGCCACCGGCGCGACTAGTCCCGCTTCAGCGCTGCTGCCGACGACACCGACTACTCAGCCCTCGACGACCAGCACCGGTCCACCGACGGTGCCCGCACCGAGCAATAGCTCGTCGAGCGGCGGCCTCTCGAGCGCCGAGGAGATCGGGATCTTCGTCCTGGCGGCACTAATTATCGCCGGCATCGCCCGGCTGATCATCAGCGACGCCCGTAGCCATACGCCGGCGGGCGAGGTACCCGACTGGGAGCGACCGCGAGGCTCGGTGAGGCCGCTCGAGCAACGCATCAAGCAGTCCCGCGCAAAGGCAAAGCGCGCGCGCCGAGCGCGACGCAC
>DATAJI010000311.1:0-3275 GCA_036262195.1 Solirubrobacteraceae bacterium | reverse complement strand
CACAACCGCTCGCCGACGACGTCACGGCCACCCCCGGAGAGCTTGGCGGCGTGCCCGTCCTGAACATCGAGACCGGCGAGGCGAGCCGCGACGCGGTCATGCTGTGGTTTCACGGAGGCTGGTACGTGATCGGTTCGCCCAGGACATCCGCGGGATTGAGCAGCGACCTTAGCCGCCGAGTCGACGCGAAGGTCATCTCCGTCGACTACCGTCTCGCTCCCGAGGACCCTTACCCAGCGGCGGTGCAGGACGCAAGTGCTGCGTACCGTGGTCTCCTGGACAGCGGCGTGGACGCCGGGTCCATCGCGATCGTCGGCGAGTCGGCGGGAGGTGGTCTGGCGGTGGCATTGCTCAACGTTCCGCCGCGCAAGCGTCACCCCGACAAGTCCGCCGATCGCGCGCAGCAGTGGGCGACGGTTCAGCCGCGGTTGGGCATGACACTTCAGGGCTACATCGAGCAGATGCGCTTGTCGTTGCGGCCCGCGACGATGGTCCGCGTCGAGGCGGTCCTGCGCGAGTTCGCCGTCTGGCTGACCGCGGACGCACCCGAGGTCGCTGCGGTCAGAAATCTTCAGCGGGCTCACATCGAGCGCTACAAGCGTCACCTCGCGCAGAGGCCATCGGTCCGTGGCGGCGGGCGGCTCTCGACCATCGGCCTGGCCGAGCAGCTCGGCACGCTCCGTGTCTGCCTGGAACGACTGAGCGAGTGGGATGGCGAGGACGCCCCGCCGCGCGTGCGGATGTTCGCCGGTGACATCCCCCGCCGCGATCAGCCGCTCCCCCGGTTCATCGACGACGCCGACGAGGTCGAAGGCGTCCAAGGGATCGACGAGAAAAAGCTCGAACGAGTCCGCGCCGATCTGTCCGAATATGGACAGGTCGGCGTCGGCTGGGCAGACCCTGGGAAAGAGCGAGCCGAGCCTCTAACGTTGCGGCCTCGATGAGCGAGACCGACCCGACCGGCGCCGCGCCGGCCCGCCCCCCCGTCGCCGGCGAGAGCGACGTCACCTTCCCGCGCCTGACCGAGGCGCAGATGGCGACGATTGAAGCCGCCGGGCGGCGCGAGCAGGTGAGCGCCGGGCAGATCCTCTTCTCCCCGGGCGACCTCGACCTCGACCTGATCGTCGTCGCCAGTGGCTGCGTCGAGATCATCGACGCCTACGGCACTCCCGGTGAGCGTGTCATCGTCAGCTACGGCCCGCGCCAGTTCGCCGGCGAGCTGAACCTGATCACTCTCGAACCGACGCTGCTGACCGCGCGCGTCGCGGCCGCGGGCGAGGCGATCTTCGTCAGCCGCGAGGCGCTACGCGCCGTCATCTCCCACGACACCCGGCTTGGCGACATGATCATGAACGCCCTGGTCAGCCGGCGGGCGATCGTCATCGAAGCCGAAAGCGGCGCCCGGCTGATCGGCCACGGCGGCGACCCGGGGACGCGCGAGCTGCGCGAGTTCCTCACCCGCAACCGGGTGTCGCACCGCTTCATCGACCTCGACGGCTCCGACCTGACGGCGCCGACGCCCGACGGTCGGCCGCTCGCCGAGGACGACCTGCCGCTGCTGATCGGCGGCGACAAGATCCTCCGCGCGCCGACGATCCTCGAGGCGGCGACCGCGCTCAATCTGCGCGCCCCCAACAAGACGGCGAAAAAAGCCTGGGACACGCTGATCGTCGGCGGTGGCCCGGGCGGCCTCGGCGCCGCCGTCTACGCGGTGACGGAGGGGCTCTCGACGATGATGATCGACTCGACCGCGCTCGGCGGGCAGGCGAGCACCTCGTCGCGGATCGAGAACTACCTCGGCTTCCCGGCCGGCATCTCCGGCTCCGAGCTGGCCGAGCGGGCGATCGCACAGGCGCGCCGCTTCGGCCTGCGCACCGCGGTCCCCGAGCGCGCCCTCAGCCTCCGCCACGAAGACGGCCGCTACGTCGTCGCCCTCGACAGCGGCGACGAACTGGCGGCGCGAACCGTCGTCCTCGCCACCGGCGCCAGCTACCGCCAGCTGCCGGTCGACGGCTGCGCCGAGCTGAACGGCGCGGGGGTCTTCTACGCGGCGACGCTGGTCGAGGCGCGGATGTGCGGGAGCGGGGCGGTGGCGGTGGTCGGCGGCGGCAACTCGGCCGGCCAGGCGTCGATCTTCCTCTCCGGCACCGCCGAAAAGGTCTTCCTGCTGCTGCGCGGCGGTGACCTCGGCGCCTCGATGTCGCAGTACCTGCTCGACAAGATCGAAGCGATCGAGAACATCGAGGTGCTGCTCCACACCGAGGTGCGCGAGATCCACGGCGACGCCGTCCTCGCCGGGCTGACGGTGGAGGACAAGCGCGCCGGCGAGCGCCGTGACCTCGACGTCGGCGGCCTCTTCATCTTCATCGGCGCCGACCCCTGCACCGAGTGGCTCGACGGCCAGGTGGCCAAGGACGACGACGGCTTCCTGCTCACCGGCGGCGAACTCGACGTCACCCACCTCGACGTCGACCCGATCAACGGCGGCCGCCCGTCGATGCCGCTGGAGACGAGCCTGCCCGGCGTCTTCGCCGTCGGCGACGGCCGCGCCGGCTCGATCAAGCGCGTCGCCTCGGCGGTGGCGGAGGGCTCGATGTCGGTGAGCCTGGTTTACCAGTACCTGGCGCGCCAGGCGGCCGTCGGCCGCTCCTAGGTTCTCGGCCGCGCTCGGCGCTGCGGCCCGGCTGGCGCCGCCACTACCCCCGGGACGCAGAACGACCCCGAGAGGGTGGGCCCGGGGCCTGCCCGCAGTCGGCGTCGAGTCCGAAGGACGTCGCCACGGAGGTGAAGAACATCACGTCGAAGGAGGTCCACTACTTGAGACAGATCGCGGCGACCTCAGCGGGGACGGTTCCGCCTGCGTCGCTGACGAAACGCCCACCCACTCCCTTCGTTTCTCCGTTGACGATCGGTAAGGCCTGCGTCCATATCGCTTCGCCGTTGCTCGGCGTGGTGAAGGCGAAGCCCGAGCCGAGCAAGGCTTCCTCGGGTCCACATAGGGCATCTTCGATATTCGGTCCCGTCCATTCGCCGTTGTGGGCCACTGTGTCGAGATCCCCGATCGGTTTGAGAACCACAGTCTCCGCTCCGAGCGCTCGGCGATGGCTGGCGAGGTGACCGCGCCAGGGGAGATCTTCGGCGCCGTCACCGATGCCTTCCGCAACTTCGGCGCGGTCACGGCGCCTCTCGCGATCGATTTTGCAGTCACCGCTCCCGGCGAGATCTCGCCCTTCCTCACCACGGGGAGGCCTCGGCGGCCGGTGACATCGTCGTGG
>DATAJI010000310.1:0-2390 GCA_036262195.1 Solirubrobacteraceae bacterium | reverse complement strand
GTAGCCAGGCGCGCGTGAGGAGTGGGCGGGAGGGGCAGCTCGATCGTGATGGTGACGAGCTCGTCCTCGAAGCGGACCGTGCCCGGCGCGCGAAGAAGGGCGAGCAGCGTTCGCGAGGTGGCATCCAGGTCGTACGGCTTGTCGCTGGGCGCGAGGGCGCCGCCGAGCGTGGCGAGCAGCCATCTGCGCGCATTGTCTGCGGCGAGCTTCAGGGGCTGGAGCAGCAGCCTGTTGCGCGTCCTGAGCTGGGCGCGTTCCGCGTCGGGCTCGATCGTCATGCGCTGCACCTTCGTCGGGGTCGTGCGCAACTGGTTCTCGACGTGCAGGCGCTCGACCTCCGCCCAGAAGCGATCGTCGTTGATGTCCTTGCGCGAGCGGCCGCTGGACAGGGGTCTCTCCTCGGCGAGCTCGACGATGCGCATCTCGCTCCGATGCAGCTCGTCCGTGAGCGCCGCACGCGCAGGGTTGGGAACGAGCCGGTCATCGGGCGCGCGGCTCGCGCCGCCGCGGTCGACGAGCCGATCGATGTGCACGAACGACCGTGCGGCTTTGAACGAGTTCTCTTGCGCGCCCCGGTGGACGCGAAGCTCTTGCACGACGAAGGAGGCATCGACGAGCGTGGGGAGGTTGGTCACCACGGGGATGAGCGACGTTCCATCGCGATCGACGATCAGCCGTGCCCGATGGTGAAGCCGCTCGTGCTCCCAGGCGGTCTCGCCGGCGCCGTCCTCGACAGGAGCGATGGCGCTGAGCACGGGCAGCTTCACCGATGCCGGAACGTAGCCCACGTAGTAGAAGCCATCCCGATCGAGCGCGTCGAGGGCGTCGAAATCGAACCCACCTCGATCGAAGGACACCACGATGGGGCGCTCGGTACCGAGGACGTTGCGCAGCGTGTGCGCTGTGGCGACAAGGTGTTGGCTCAGCCCCGAGCCAGCAGCGACGGGGTGCGTGGCCCACGAGAACCCGCGCGCGTCGGTGATGCTCACGTCGGCGAGGCCCTTCGACGCGAGACGTCGTTTGCTGTCCCAACCTTTGTCGATGGGCTCCTGGCCCGTGTAGCCCTTGAAGTGCCCGTCCAGCCCGAACCACAGTCGCTCCGGCAGGCGTGCAGACATCACCCCGCCGATCAAGGCCGCGTTGAGCTCGATGACGTCAATCCCATCTCTCATCTGCGCGATGGCCCGGTGCAGCGTGCGCACACTGGGGCTGCGCTCCAGCCCGAGGATCACGCCCAACGCGCGTGCGTCGCGCTCGTGCATCGCTTCAAGCGAACCATACCCGGCACCCCATGCGGCCAGCAGCGCCGCGGTGACCTGATGCGCGTCGTACACGGCATCCACCGGCCGAGCCACGTGGCCCGCGTCGAGCGCCAAGAAGATGCCGAGCACGGTAGCCGCAGCACAGAGCAACACCGTGCCCGCGTAGCGGCAGGGGTGCTCCGCAGGACCGCTCGCGAGCAGCGCTCCGGCTGCGAGCTCCACGAGCGGGGGCGTCGGCTCGTCGCTCCTTTCGAGGATCTCGACAGCCGTCGCGACGACATCGACAGGCGCCTCGTTGGCGCTGTCCATCTCCGGCAGCGGCGTGACGGTCGCCTCGGGTGCCGAAGACGGCGCCTCCGTCGATGTGCCGCTCGTCTCCTCGGGGGTCTGGGTGCTGTCAGGCTGCGCGGGTGCGCGGTCGACCCTCGCGCCCGCGCCCACCGGCGCCGCGGGAGGCGTGAGCATCGGCAAGGCGCCCTGCTTCATGCGCCACCCACGCGGAGGCAACTTCAGGCGCTTGATCTCGGCGCCGATGATCGACTTCGAGACGCCGAGCGCCGCTGCGATCTCACGCAGGCTCGCACCGTCCGCATGCATCTCGCGGACGCGCTCCCCCTTGGCGCCAACCAGCTTGCGCTCAGGCCCTCGACGCGCCCTCTCCACCACGCGGTCGACGCCACCCTCCGCAAGGCGCTGCCGCACGTGGCAGACCCAGCCGTGGCTCGTGTCGCATAGCCTCGCGATCGTGTCGGTCTTCAGCCGCACGCGCAGGAGCGTGGCGATGGCGACGTCGCGCCCGATCGAATCGCCCTTCCGGAACGACGCGATGGCCAGCCCGCGACAGAAGATCACCACGTCCTGCCCGGCGTCTCGTCGCTCGAAGGGCGACTCGGCGATGTCGATCAACTGCCCGTCCGGGATGGCTTTCATGCAATGCACCAGACGCATCAGCCACGTCGAACGGGTCAGAGATTCTCGGACAGCTACGGGGGGAAGGGGCCCCGGATTCCCCGACGAATCCGAGGGGGCTCCGACCAGGTGTCAGGATCTCAGAGGCTGGGTGGACCGTCCGCTGCAACGGCTTGTTGGGCGGCCCGGTGCCTGCGTGGCTCACGCTCGCCGCTGCCA
>DATAJI010000309.1:0-5389 GCA_036262195.1 Solirubrobacteraceae bacterium | reverse complement strand
CCCTCGAGGTGCTCGGCGAGCGTGACGGAGCCGTAGCGCTTTGCCAGGCGCCGCCCGTCCCCAGCGACGACGAGCGGGACATGGACATAGCTCGGCACGTGCAGACCAAGCAGTTCCGCCAGCAGCACCTGCCGCGCCGTGCTCGCCAGCAGGTCGTCGCCGCGAACCACCTCGCAAATGCCCTGATCGGCGTCGTCGACCACGACCGCGAGGTTGTAGGCCGGGACGTCGTCGCCGCGCCAGAGCACGAAGTCGTCGACCTCCGCCGATCGCGCGCCGTGCAAGCGGTCTTGAAAGCTCGCGCTTCGGCCGTCTGCCGCGAGCCGCCAAGCGAGCGGTCGCCCGCTACGCTCGTGCTCGGAGCGCTCGCTCCTCGACAGTCTTCGACAGGTCCCAGGGTAGGTGCCATATGGGGCGTCGGCGTGTGGCGCCTCGCTTGCGCTGCGCACCTCGGCCCGTGTGCACCAGCAGGGGTAGATGTGGCCGCCGGCACGCAGTTCCTCGAGCGCCTCGCGGTGGCGCTCGAGGCGGAGGCTCTGGCGGAGCGGTTCGCCATCCCAGTCGAGCCCCAGCGTGCGGAGGTCGGCGAGTGCTCGCTGCTCGTGCTCGACGCGCGAGCGCTGCGGGTCGAGGTCCTCGACTCGCAACAGGAATCTGCTCTGCTGCGAGCGTGCGAAGAGCCAAGCGAGCAACGCCGTGCGGAGGTTGCCGAGGTGGAGCGGTCCGCTCGGGCTGGGGGCGTAGCGACCATCGGCGTGGCTCACTCAGCGCAGCATCGCACGCGCAAAACTCGACCCCGCTACAGTCGCTCGCGATGCGAGGCGGGGCGCGAGAGCAGCGAGGTCGACAGGGCACACGTGTCCCAGCTTGATCCGGAGGGTCTGCCCGTCCACATCGATCGCCTGTTCCGGGCTGCGTGGGCACTCTGCGGCTCCCGGGTTGATGCCGAGGACCTCGTCCAAGAGACGTTTGCGCGCGTCCTCTCGGGCCCGCGAGTGCTACGTGGCCGGGACGAGCTCGCCTACCTGCTCGCGGCGTTACGCAACACCTACATCAGCGACCGCCGCCGGGCGGCGCGTCGCCCGGCGTTGATCGCCAAGCCGATCGAGGATCTGCCACTCGAGACCACGGATGCGGCCGTCGCGCCCGAGCCGGCCTTCGAGGCAAGCGAGGTCCTGAGCGCGATCGCGCAACTGCCCGAGGACTTCCGCCTGGCACTAATCGCGGTCGACATCGTCGGGCTGAGCTACGCGGAGGCCGGGCGAGCGCTCGGTACGCGCGAGGCCACGATCACGACACGTATCTACCGGGCGCGTCAGCAGGTCTCGCGGCGGTTGTCAGGGGATCGCGCAGGCAAGACCGATGCCTGAGGGGCATCATGCGGGAAGGAAGTGGCGCCGGACGGCGTCATAAGCAGTTGATGAACCTGCGCAAACGCCACACAGTCGAGGTAGCACTCGCACGTCTCGCCGACGGCAGCATCGGCGATCAGGAGCGCTCCGAGCTGGAGCGCGCCGTCGCCGCATCGCCGGAGCTCGCGGCCAGGCTCGAGGAGCAACGGCGCGCGATCGCGATCGTGGCGGCGGTCGACGTCCAAGTGCCTGCACACCTGCTCGAGCGTCTCAGCAGCCCACAGCCGGCTCGCCGCTCGCGGCGGCGGCTTCCGCGGCGCGGCTTGGTCGCGGTCGCCGCCGCACTCCTGATCCTCGCACTGCTCGCCACCCGCGGTCACGGCCTCGACGCGCGTGGCGAAGCGCACTTGGCCCTCGCGCGCGCAACGCTCGCGGCGCCGTCGCAAAGCGCGAGCGACCACGCGGTTCTTGCCGCGACCGTCGACGGAGTCGCCTTCCCCGACTGGCGTGGGCGTGGCTGGCGCGCGATTGGCGCGCGGTCCGATGTGCTCGACGGCCATCCGGTCGAGACCGTCTTCTACAGCTCCTCGGACTACGGGCGTGTCGGCTACTCGATCATCGCCGGGGCTCCGCTTGCAACCGGCAGCGTTCAGCAGGTGCTCAGCGACGCCGGCGTCAGCTACGCGGTGCTCCGGGTTGACGGCGCCACGGTCGTGACTTGGCGCCGTGACGGACGCACCTGCGTGCTCGCGTCCAAGCGAGCTCCCGTCGCGGTAATGCTGGGTCTCGCCGGCTGGGCGTAGCGCGGCACTATCGGATACGGTCCGCGCGATGCCGAGCGGGCTAGCGTGCATCGACGGGGTTCTCGTGCAGCTCGCCGATGCGCGGATTCCGGTCGACGATCACGGGCTGCTGCGCGGCGATGGCGTCTTCGAGGCGATCCGCCTGTATGACGGTAGGCCTTTCGCGCTCGATCGCCACCTCGAGCGGATGCGCCGCTCAGCCGCGGGACTGCGCCTGCCGCTCGACGTCGACGCCGTGCGCGGCGATGTCGAGAGGATGCTCAAAGCGCGCGCCGATGGCGATGACATCCTCCGCGTGCTGGCGACCCGAGGCGGGCGACGGATAACGCTGTTCGAGGCGCTGCCGCCCGAGCGCGAGAGCTGCTCGCTCGGTTGTGTCACCTACGCGCCGGTGCGCGTGCTCGACCAGATCAAGTCGCTCTCCTACGCCGCCAACATGCTCGCCGCGCGGCTCGCGCAGGAGCGCGGGTTCGACGACGCGCTACTGGTCAGCCCGCATGGCCGCGTGCTGGAGTGCCCGACCGCTTCGTTCTTCGCCATAGCCGGCGGCGTGATCCGCACGCCGCCGCTGAGCGACCACGTGCTCGACTCGATCACGCGGCAGATCCTGATCGAGGTCGCCGACGTGCGCGAGGAGCCGATCACCGTCGATGACCTTGCGGTGCTCGACGAGGCGTTCGTGGCGTCGTCGGTCCGTGACGTGCTCGCGGTCAATCGGATCGACGAGCGCGAGCTAGCCGCACCCGGGGTCCTCACGAGTGCCGTTGCGGCCCGCTTCCGCGAGCGCACCGCTGCCGATCTCGGGCGCTGATGCGCGTCGCGACGATCCTCGGCAACAGGCCGCAGTTCATCAAGGCAGCGGCCGTCTCGCGGCCGCTCCGCGCCCGGCACGAGGAGATCCTCGTCCACACCGGACAGCATCACGACAAGGAGCTGTCCGCGGTCTTCTTTGAGCAGCTCGGTGTCCCGCCGCCCGACCACTGCCTCGACGTCGCTGGCGCCGGCAACGCGTCTCAGCTTGCGCGGATGCTGGCGAAGCTCGCCCCGCTGCTCGACCAGCTCGAGCCGGACGCGGTGCTGGTCTACGGCGACACCAACTCGACGCTCGCCGGTGCGCTCGCCGCCGCCGACCGCGGCAGCCCGCTGGTTCACGTCGAGGCCGGCATGCGCTCGTTCGACCGCACGATGCCCGAGGAGCGAAACCGCGTCCTCACTGACCAGCTCGCTACGCTGCTCCTCTGTTCGAGCCCTATCGCGGCCGAGCACCTGCGCGCGGAGAATACGCCCGGGGAGGCAATCGTCGTCGGGGACGTGATGGTCGACGTCGCGCTCGCGATGGGCGCGAGAGCGCTCGCCGACTCCTCGCAGCTCGAGCGCATCGGCCTCACGCCAGGCGGCTACCTTCTCGTCACGGCGCACCGAGCCGCGAACGTCGACGACGGCGACCACCTCGAGGCACTCGTTGCCCTGCTCGAACGGCTTCCGAATCCCGTCGTGCTTCCGCTCCATCCGCGGACTCGCGAGCGGCTCCGTGCCCACGGACTCGACAAGCGTGCTGGCCTCGCCGCCCAGATCACGCCACCGCTTGGCTACCTCGAGTTCGCGGCGCTACTGCATCACGCAAAGGCGGTCCTGACCGACTCCGGCGGCGTGCAGAAGGAGGCCTACCTCGCAGAGGTCCCCTGCATCACCCTCCGCGACACGACCGAGTGGACCGAGACGGTTGAAGCGGGCTGGAACACGCTCGTCGGCCTCGACTGCGCGGCGGCGCTCGCAGCGCTGCTCAAACCGAAGCCGGCGGCGCATCCACAGCTCTACGGCGACGGCAAAGCAGGAGAACGAGTCGCCGAGGCGATCAGCAACCTCGCTCGGCGCTAGGACGTCAGCACAGCTGTGCGTCCGACCAGCGTCTCGGCTCCGGCCGCGGTCCAGATCGTCTGCTCACGTCCAGGCCCGACTCCGATCAGTGCGACCGGCACGCCGATAAAGTCGGCGATGTACGCGAGGTAGTCGCGGGTCGCCTGGGGCAGCTCCTCCTCGCTTCGGCAATCGCCGATTTCCTCGCTCCAGGACTCGAGTTCGGTGTACTCGCCGGTCGCGTGGTGAAGGACCGACTGGTGGTAGGGAAAGTCGTCGAAGACCGCCCCCTCCGCGCCCAGGTATCGCGTGCAGACCATCAGCTGATCGAGACCGGTGAGGACGTCGAGTTTGGTGATCGCGAGTGCTGACAGCGTGTTGAGCCGCGCCGCGTAGCGCAGCGCCACGAGGTCGAGCCAGCCGGTCCGGCGCGGCCGCCCGGTCGTCGTGCCGTACTCGCCGCCGGCTTCGCGGATCCGCTCGCCAACCTCGTCGGTCAGCTCGGTTGGGAACGGTCCGGCTCCGACGCGTGTCGTGTAGGCCTTGCAGACGCCCCAGATCTCGTCGATGTCGCGTGGCCCGACGCCCGCGCCGACACAGGCAGCGCCAGCGATCGGGTTCGAGGACGTGACAAAGGGATAGGTGCCGTGGTCGATGTCGAGCATCGCGCCCTGGGCGCCTTCGAACAGCACGAGGCGGTTCTGCTCGAGCGAGTCCCAGACGAGGCGCGAGGTGTCGGCGATGTACTCCGATAGCTGGCGGCCGTAGGTCAGGTACTGCTCGGTCATCGCGTGCAGGTCGAGCGACGGATCGAGGGCGTAGGGGCGTAGCGCGAGCCGGTTCGGCTCGAGCGCGGCGGTGATCTTCTTCTTGAGGATCTTCTCGTCGAGCAGGTCCTGGATACGGATGCCGAGCCGCGCCGCCTTGTCTGAGTAGGCGGGTCCGATACCGCGTCGCGTCGTCCCGATCTGGAGCTTGCCGAGCCGCGCTTCGCCGGCCTGGTCTAGCAGCAGGTGGTAGGGCATGATCACGTGTGCATTGGCCGAAACCTTGAGGCCGCTCACGTCAACACGCCGCGCCCGCAGCGAATGGATCTCGCCGATCAGAACCTTCGGGTCGATTACCACGCCGTTGCCGATGATGCAGCGCTTGCCGGCATAGAGGATGCCCGACGGGATCAGGTGGAACTTCCACTCGACGCCTTCGCGCACGATCGTGTGGCCAGCGTTGTTGCCGCCCTGGAAGCGCACGACCGCGTCAGCCCGCTCGGCGAGCAGGTCGGTGATCTTCCCCTTGCCTTCATCGCCCCACTGGGCGCCGACGATCACGATTCCGGGCATGAGGACTGGAGTGTAGGCAGGGGCAGGGTCGGGCGCG
>DATAJI010000308.1:0-6105 GCA_036262195.1 Solirubrobacteraceae bacterium | reverse complement strand
GTTGCGCGGCTCGGGATCGCGGGCGACGCCGCCGGGCTGACCGAGCACCTCCACCGCGGCGGCTTCCTGCGCGACCCGGATCGCTACCCACCAGGGCAGATCCTCCAGCAGTTCTTCGACGTCACGTGGTGGTACACGCGCGACGCTGAGGTCACCCTGACGCCGGAGATTGCGACGCAGATCGTGATCGACATGTCCGATCCGCGTTCGCGCCACTACCAGCAGATGCGCCACGAGAACCTACCGGCAGATCACCTCTTCGGCCGCCGTACCGAGACCCTCACGCTAGCCGTGATGGCACAGCTCCGCGCTCGCGGCAACTGGCACCGCATCGCGCGCGAGTGGATCTTCGCCGCCCCGCCAACGACCGAGCTCGGACGCCAGGAAGCGGAGTTCTACGGTACGGCCGGAGGCTAGCGGCGCCTAGTTGGCGGTGAGCGGATTTGCGGTGGCGGAGCCGCCGGAAATGCCGCTCAGAGCCCTCAGAGCGTTTGAATCTGCAGCAGGCTCGTCGTGCCCGGCGACCCGCTTGGTAGGCCGGCGGTGATCGCGACGCGCTGGCCAGGCTTGCACCAGCCGAGCCGCACAACTGTCGCGGCGGCGTCGAGGATCAGCTCCTCGGTCACCTCGTGGCGGCGGATCCAGCTCGCCTGGACGCCCCACATCAGGCCGCAGCGGCGGACGGTCTCACGACCGGGTGACAGAGCGTAGATCGGAACCTCCGGGCGGTGTGCCGAGACCAGTCGAGCCGAACGTCCGGAGAGCGTCGGCACGACGATCGCGTCGAGCGAGAGCTCACGCGACGCGGCGCAGGCGGCGTAAGCGACCGTGTAGGCCGGGTCCTTCGCCGTGCGGCGGACGCGCCGCTCATTCCAGGTGAGGTAGTCGGCGCTCTTCTCCGTCACCTCGGCGACCGCCGACATCATCGAGACGGCGCCGACCGGATAGGCCCCGACGGCGGTCTCCTGCGAGAGCATCACGGCGTCCGTGCCGTCAAGTATCGCGTTCGCGACATCGGCGACTTCGGCCCGCGTCGGACGGCTCGAGCGCACCATCGAGTCGAGCATCTGAGTCGCCGTGATGGAAGGCCGCGCGAGCTCGCCAGCGAGCGTCAGCAGGCGCTTTTGCACGAGCGGGACTTGTTCGATCGGCAGCTCGATACCGAGATCGCCGCGCGCGACCATCACGCAGTCAGCCGCGCGGATCACCTCGTAGGCGTTGTCGACCGCCTGCGGCTTCTCGACCTTCGCGATCAGTGGCAGGCGCGTGTACTCGCGAACGAACTCGATGTCGCTCGCCGAACGCACGAACGACAGCGCGACCAAGTCGACGCCGATCGATTCGCCGTGGGCGAGCAGCGCGAGGTCCTCTTCGGGGACCGCCGGCAGACCGACCGCTGGACCGGGGATGTTCAGCCCCTGCCGCGACGCGACGATGCCACCCACCTCGACCTCGGCGTCGAGCTCGCCATCCCCAGGCCGGGTGGCGCGCACGCGCAGGCGGATCGAGCCGTCGGCGAGGTAGAGGATCTCGTTGGGCTCGAGCGCCGAAGCCAGGCCCTTCCACGTGACCGACATGCGTGACGCGTCGCCGACGGTCTCGGTACCGCACTCGAAGGTCACGCTATCGCCCGGGTGCAGCTCGGCGACGCCGTCCTTGAGCACGCCGATCCGCAGCTTCGGTCCTGGTAGATCCTGCAGGATCGCGACCGGATGTCCGGCCCGGCTGGATGCATCGCGCACCCGTTGCGCGGTCTCCGCGTGCTCATCGAGGGAGCCGTGAGAGTAGTTGAGGCGCGCTACGTCCATGCCCGCCTCGACGAGCTGGAGCAGCACCTCAGGCTCCCGGGAGGCGGGACCGATCGTGGCGACTATCTTCGTGCGGCGCATCGCGGGCCGCACACTAGCGATAGCGGGGTCCGTCCGATGCAACGGCCCCTCTCTCCCAGGGCCCTCGACTACGGAGCCTCGACATCCGGGAAGTGCTCGGCGCAGTGTTCGCGCAAGCAGCTTCGCACCCAGCTTCGCTCTTCAGGACTCGCGACGCGCAGCCGCGCGAGCAAATCGCGTTGAGCAGTGACTGCTGGCGCGCCGGCGATCGTCCAACTGACCGCCAGACGCTCGAATAGGAACTCCACAGCCCGCTGCCAGGCGTCTTCGCGGCTTGCGCCCGGTGCCAGGTTCGAGCCGCTTGCGACGCGGGCGTAGCTCGCACGCGTCGGCGCCGTCAGGGCTCCGCGCAACACGAGCGTGTTGCCAGCTGCGTCGCGGTACTCGGCCGACCCGGCGTCCAGTGCGACGCGGCCACGCTGTCGCTGACGGCGCCCCATCGCGGCCAGTCTATGCGGTGCCGGCGGGCCGGCCCAGGATAATTGCTGGCGTGCGAATCGACCAGATCCTCGCTACGCGGACGGAGCCGGTGTTCTCGTTCGAGTTCTTCCCGCCGAAGACGGAGCAAGGTGCGCGCAACCTCGACGCCGCGGTCAGGGCGCTGCGCGACCTCGATCCGGCGTTTGTGTCCGTCACCAAGACAGGTGCCTCGACACAGGCCGAGACGATCGAGCTGGTGAGACGGATCCGCGTTGAGAACGACTTCGAGGCAGCGGCTCACTTCACCTGTGCCGGCGCGACGCGCGAGGAACTGCGTGCGGCGCTTGACCTGCTGCGCGATAGCGGTCTCGAGAACGTGCTTGCGCTCCGCGGCGATCCGCCGCGCGGGGAGGCGTTCGCGGGGCTCGACGGTGGTTTCGTCCACGCCAGCGATCTCGTCGAAATGATCCGTTCGGACTACGACCTCTGCACGGTTGCCGCGTGCTACCCGGAGACGCATCCGGAGGCGCAGGATGCCGAGAGCGATCTCGCTCACCTCTGCCGCAAGGTCGCGGCCGGCGCCAGCGTGCTGATCACGAACCTGTTCTTCTCAAACGCGGCCTTCTTCGACTTCGAGCGCCGTGCGCGCGCCGCCGGCATCACTGTGCCGATAGTCCCTGGGATCATGCCGATCACCAAGGCGGATCAGATCAAACGGTTCACGGCGATCGGCGGCATCACGATTCCGCCGAGCCTGCTACGCGAGCTGGACGCCCGCGGCGAGGACACCGAGGCAGTGGCCGACCTCGGCGTCGCCTACTCGACCTTGCAGTGTGCGGAGCTGCTGGCGGCTGGTGCGCCCGGGATCCACTTCTACACGCTCAACCGCTCGCCGGCGACGCGCGCGATCCTTTCCGCGCTGCGGCTCCTGCGGCCCTGGGACACGTCGCCGATCTGAGGCGCGTCGCGCGAGCCGGATAGCGTCCCTGCCGATGCCAGCGGAGGAGTTCAGCTACAGCGTCCGTCGAGCGCCCCGCGCGCGGCGCGTCCGCGTGCGCGTTGATCCCGAGCACGGTGTCGAGGTGGTCCTGCCGCCGCGAGCACCCGAGCGTGCGGCTGGCGCTGCGGTCGCGGAGCTCGCACCGTGGATCGAGCGTCGCCTCGCCGAGCTGGCGCGCGCTCGCGCGCGAGTCGCGCGCGACGGTTCCTGGCTGCCCTATCTGGATCGGCGCCTGGCACTCGTGACGGAGCCCGGGCGGCGGCGTGCCCATCGCAAGGGCGACGTGCTGCTGATCCCGGCTGGCGAGCCGGCCCGAGCGGCGATCGAGCGGTGGTATCGGCGCGCTGCGCGTCATGAGATCGGTGCACGCCTCGACGCCGCGACTGCCGCGGCGGGATCGCGCTACACGATGCTCGCAATCCGCAACCAGCGCACGCGCTGGGCGAGCTGCGCGCGCGACGGCGCGATGAGCTTCAACTGGCGCTTGCTACTGGCGCCCGAGCGCGTGCTCGATTACGTCGTCTGGCATGAGGTATGCCATCTCGAGATCGCCGACCACTCGCCCCAATTCTGGGCGCTGCTGGAGCGTCGTTATCCCGAATGGCGCGGTCCGGCGGCGTGGTTGCGTGAGAACGGGCCGGTGCTAGTGCTTTAGCGCCGCTCAGCCGCGCTGCGAGATCGGCACGTACTCGCGAACGCGCTCGCCCGTGTATATCTGCCGCGGACGCGCGATCTTCTGCTCGGGGTCCTGCACCATCTCGAGCCACTGGGCGATCCAGCCGCTGGTGCGGCCAATCGCAAACATCACCGGGAACATCGCCATCGGCATACCGAGCGCCTGGTAGATCAGGCCGGAATAGAAGTCGACGTTTGGGTAGAGCCGGCGCGAGACGAAGTACTCGTCGGCAAGCGCGATCTTCTCGAGCTCGGTCGCGATGCCAAGCAGCGGGTTGATGCCGGTGACCTCGAACACGTCGTCGCAGGCCTTCTTGATGATCCGCGCGCGCGGATCGTAGTTCTTGTAGACGCGATGGCCGAAGCCCATCAGCCGTTCGCGCCCGGCCTTCACTCCCTCGATGAAGTCCGGGATGTTCTCCTTCGAGCCGATCCGCAGCAGCATCCGGACTACCTCTTCGTTCGCGCCGCCGTGCGAGGGCCCGTATAGGGCCGCGATCCCGCCGGCGATCGCCGAGTAGGGATCAACGAGCGATGAACCGATCGCCCGTACCGCGCTCGTCGAGCAGTTCTGCTCGTGGTCGGCGTGAAGGATGAAGAGGATGTCGAGCGCCCGCTCGAGCCGCGGGTCGGGCTGGTACTTCAGCTCGGTCATTTTGTAGAGCATCCCGAGGAAGTTGCCCGCGTAGTTGAGATCGTTGTCGGGATAGACATAGGGCTGGCCCATGTTGTGGCGGTAGGAGAACGCGGCAAGTGTCGGCATCTTCGCGATCAGGCGGACCGTCTGGATGTGGCGGTTCTCCGGGTCGTCGATGTGGTTAGCCTCGGGGTAGAAGGTGGAGAGCGCTCCGACGGAGCCGAGCAGCATGCCCATCGGGTGGGCGTCGTGGCGAAATCCCTGAATGAAGCTCTTGACGTTCTCGTGCACGAAGGTGTGGATCCGGATCTCGTGCATCCAGCCGTCGAGCTCCGCAGTGCTCGGAAGCTCGCCGTGCACGAGTAGGTAAGCGACCTCGAGGTAGCTCGAATGCTCCGCGAGCTGCTCGATCGGATAGCCGCGATATTCGAGTACCCCGAGGTCGCCATCGAGGTAGGTGACAGCGCTACGGCACGAGGCGGTATTCATGAACGCCGGGTCGTAGGCGAGCAGCCCGAAGTCGTCATCGTCGACCTTGATCTGGCGCAAGTCGAGTGAGCGGACCGCGCCGTCGGAGATCGCGATCTCGTAGCTACGACCGGTTCGGTTGTCGGTGATGCTCAGCGTCTCGCCGGCTTTACCGTTTGCTGCGGCTACCGGGGCACTTGATGTCTCTGGCTTCGTGCTCATCGTCATCACCGTCCCAATCTGGCGTCGCTGTCCAAAGAATTATCGCTCGCCGATCCGCCGCCTGCGCCGTCGCCATAACGGCTCGGCGTGGCGTCGAGCTGCCCCTGGTAATGACTCCCGAGCTCGGCGTGACCGTATGGTCGTTCGGCAGGAGCGTCGAGCGCCATGAAAGAGAGCTGCGCGATCGGGAGGCCGGCCCACAATTTGATCGGTACGCGAGTCAGGTTGTTCAGCTCGAGCGTCAGCGTCCCGTGCCAACCGGGGTCGCAGAAGCCAGCGGTGGCATGGACGATCAAGCCGAGGCGGCCGAGCGATGACTTCCCCTCGATCCGCGCGACGATGTGGTCGGGGAGGGTGACCGTCTCGAGCGTCGTTCCGAGGCAGAACTCCCCGGGATGGATCACGAATGGCTCATCAGGTCCGATCAGGTGCGGCTCGGTGAGGTTGCGCGGCGGCTCACGCAGGTCAATCGCCGAGGCGCGGTGGTTGTGGAAGACGCGAAAGCTGTTCCCAAGCCGGAGGTCGACGCTCGCAGGCTGGACGAGCGAGGGATCCCAGGGGTCGATCTTGATCGTGCCACGCTCGACGAGGCGGCGGATCGTCCCGTCAGACAGCACCGATGACAGCGTCACCGGCGCGCTCACCTCAGGCACGTGATCAGCCTCCGACCTTGCAGGCCCGGGCGTCTATGCGGCGGACGCGACTCGGCGCCGGCAGGGGGGCCGCTCCGTGCGGTCCGCGGCGCGGCTTGCGAGGCACGCGTGGGCGGGGATGGTGCTCGAAGCGCAGTTTGC
>DATAJI010000307.1:0-2748 GCA_036262195.1 Solirubrobacteraceae bacterium | reverse complement strand
CTCCAAGAACGGCGCCAGCGCCAGCACCACAAACCCCCCAGCCACCAAGAGCTGCGTCACCCCAAACCGCCCCACCACCATCGGATAGAACCGGAACGCAGCTAGATGCAGCACCAAAACAAGAAAAGCGAGCACCGCAATCAAGCCACTCGCAAAGCCAAACGCCAAGTCATGCCGTGAGACCGGCCTGCCAACCCGAGGAGGGCGGCGCGCAGCCCCATAGCCCCGCACCTCGAGCGTCGCCGCAACGTCGAGCGCCCGGTCGAGCGCGTTGGTCGTGATCGCGCGCATGATCGCCGCGCGCGATGCACCGTGGATGCGCGAGCGCTGCGCCTCGCCGATCCGCTGCGCATCCGCGGCGAGCAACGGCACCATCCGCGTCGCGAGGGTCGCGGTCAGCGCCGAGCTGAACGACACGCGCCGCAGCGAGCGCAGAACCTCGTCGGGGTCGACGGTCGCGCTGGCGAGCGCGCAGACGGCGACGATCACCGCCAGCTCGAGGCCGATGACGGCGCCGTAGCAAACGGCCTCGAGCGTCGGATCGACCTGACCGAGCGGGCCCCAGTCACCGAAACGCGCGAGCACGGTCAGGCCGTTGCGTGATATCAGCGAGTTCACCACGACGACGAGCAGCAGCATCGGGACCGAGAAGTAGAGCGAGCGGGCCACCCGCCGCCCGACACCGGCGCCGGCCGCAGCGAGCGCGGTCGCGAGCCCCAGTGCCCCAAGGATCAGCGGTTGATGAGTCAGCAGCGCCGCGAGGATCAGCGCCGCGCAGTAGGCGGCGGCGATGCTCGCGCGCGCCGCGTGCAGCGGGCTCGAACGGGGCAGGTAGCTCACGGCGCTACGGAGGAGAGCGGCAGCGGCTCGGCGATGTAGTTGGAGACCGCCACGGCGAAATGCCCGTCGAGCGTGCCAGCGGTGAATGCAGCTGCGGCGGCGGCCACCCCAGCGGCGTCGGTCCCGGTCACGAACCAAACCGGTGGCGCACCGCGAAGTCGCGTCGCTGCGACGAGCCCGGTACCTGCGCCGAGCGTCTTCGCGATCCCGCCGACCTGGTTCAGCAGCTCGAGCTTTCGCCCGCCGTCGATGAAGCGCGCGTAGACACCGCTCGTCGATGGTCCCTGCTCGAGCAGGTCGGCGGTCGCGTCGTCGGTCAGCGTCGAGTACGGCCCGATGAGGACGCGCAGCGACATGTTGTACTCGGCGCAGTCAAGGCAGCCGAGCCCTTCGATCACGCCGTAGCGGGCGATCGCGTTGTAAACGCCGGTGCAGGCCTTCGAGCTGGTCTGGGTGCACTCGATCCGGGTCGGGTAGCGGCTGCCGCCGTAGCCGTCGAGGAACGGCTCGGGGTAGGCGCCGACAACCGCCGGGATGCTCTCGGTCGCCGCCCAGATGTGGCGGTCCCACCAGATGTGATCGCCGCTGTGGACGTTCGTCGCAGCCGCACCTTTCTTGGCCTGCACGCCGTTGACGTAGAAGAACCAGTCGTCGGGCTGGCCATCCTGGCTGCCGCCCGAATGGCCGTCGATCGACTCGACGAAACCGCCGCCGTAACGCGTCGTAACTGCCGCGTTGCGCTCGAGCAGCCGCATCACCGTGTCGGCGCCGACGACCTTCGGCTTGCTGGCCTGCGCGATCGTCTGCGCACCGAAGTTCGCCGTCACGAGCAGCGCGGCGCCGCTCGGTGTCTTGCCGGCGCCGAGCCCGCAACCGGCCACGGTTGCCGCGAGCGCAATCGCGGCCGCGGCAACCGTGAACCTGGTCCTGAGCTTGCGGGTGGCGCGAGGCTGCATATCCGCCGCTAGCTGCTGCAGCTCGCTCCCGACTTGTGGATGCAGACCGTCGTCTCGTCGCGAAGCGAGTTAGCCGCGGTGACCTTGATCTCGACGTTTCCGGTCTTGCTGATCTCAAGCGACACCTTGCCGCTACTACCCGCGGTAGCCGACGCGCTAGCTGCGCTCACACGCGCGCCAGCAGCCGGGCTCGCTTTGCCGGTTGCGTTGGCGTAGCTCGTCACGTCCACGCTGAACGGCTTGCCGGCGAGAGCGCTCGCGGGTGCGCTGATCCCAAGCACGTTGGGAGCGATCACCGACTTGCTCTTGCCGTCGTACTCGGGGAAGAACAGGACGCTCGATCCCTTGGCCGGATCGACGCTGCAGGCGCCGAGCGATGCGGGCTTGTCGTTGAGCCAGAAGGCCCAGTAGTAGTCGGCGGTCGCGGAGTAGCCGTCGCCGAGGATCGAGGTGACGAAGTAGTCCTTGTAGGAACTCGACCAGCTGCCGCCCCAGGCGCCGTGCGTCGCGTCCTGGAGCGCGCCGAGTGCGCTGAGTCCGCTACAGCTGTCGGCGGCGACGCCCTTGTTGACCAGGCCGCTCTCGAGCGTCACCGCGGTCGGCAGGAGGAGCGTCTTGGTCAGGCCTTCCACGCGGACCGTCACATCCGGGACTGCGCCGGTGGCGGTCTTTGCTGCATTTGCAACTGGCTGTGTCACCAGGATTCCGGCGAGCGCTAGGCCAACGGCGCCGGCCGCAGCGAAACGTGCGCGCGATGCGCGTCGGGAACGAGTGCTTCTCATAGGTGCCAACCCCTTTCCACGAGGGTCTTTGCGGGCTTTTGGTCGGCGCAGGTCTCCTGGCTTCCGGGCCGATCTCCCGCGCCTTCCCGGCTCGCGGTGGCGAACCAGTGGCCTGCGCTCTCGCGCCTGCGGTCGACTTCCCCGGTCACAGTGGCGGGTCCGCGCCGGAT
>DATAJI010000306.1:0-2776 GCA_036262195.1 Solirubrobacteraceae bacterium | reverse complement strand
GCCCAGCACCAGCTCGACGAGCTCGATCCGGTTTCCGGCGATCGCGGCCACCCGCCCGCCGTGCTGTACGCCGATCTCGGCGAGCAGCCCGGCCCAGGCCGCGGCGCCGTCGCGCAGCTGCACGAAGCTCCGTCGCTCGCCGCCGGAGGTAATCACGCACGCCTTGTCGCCGAAGCGCTCGGCCTGTCGCGTCAGCAGAGCCGGCAGGGTCTGTTCGGGCAGCGGTAAGCCGCGCGCCGACGCCCGGATCGGGGCGTCGCTCGCTCGAGTACCACTTACCACGTGCCTATCTTGACGCAGCGGCGCGTTTGGGCAGGCCTGGCGCGAGGCCCGGCTAGCGACGCGAGGCGAAGAACGCGCGCAGCAGTTCGGACGCGGGCTCGCAGAGCAGTCCGCCGGAGACCTCCGGCCGATGGTTCAGGCGAGGTTCCGCGAGTACGTCGAGGACGCTCCCGGCGGCGCCAGCTTTCGGGTCACTCGCGGCGAAGACGACGCGCGGGACGCGTGCGAGCACGATTGCACCTGCGCACATTGCGCATGGCTCGAGCGTCACGTAGAGCACGCAGCCGAGGAGGCGCCAGTGTCCGCATGCCCGCGCAGCCTCACGGAGCGCGAGCAACTCCGCGTGCGCGGTCGGGTCGGCGCGCAGCTCGCGCTCGTTGTGCGCGGCGCCGAGCACCTCGCCGTCGCGCACGACCACCGCGCCCACCGGAACGTCGTCGTGCTCGAGCGCTCGCTCGCCCTCGCGGATCGCCAGTCTCATGAAGTGCTCATCGAGGGGGAAGTAGCGCTCGCGCATCCTGTCTAGCTAAGCAGGCCGGACACCGCTACGGATACGGCGTCTCGATCGTTACGCTTAAGTTGCAATTGCCTGCGCACATTCCTCGGCTGCCCCGGCTGTGACAGCCGACTCGAACCCAAGCGCGCGATTGCGGCTTGCATTTGGCGCGCTGGCGGCTTTCCTGGTCGCATTCTGCTGGTCAGCTGCCGTGGCCACCGCGGCCGGGCAGGCGCCGTACGCGCCCGGCGTGGTCGTCGTGGGCTTTGCGGGCCACACGGCCGCCGGGATTCGCAATGCGACGCTCGCTCGCGCTGGGATGATCAGCGCGCAACCCGAACTCTCAAACGTCCGCGAGGTAACGCTACGCCGCGGGGTCAGCGTGTCTGAAGCGCTCGCCCGTCTCCGCGGACGGCATGATGTCCTCTGGGCGGTGCCGGATTACATTGCGCACGCCGCCGGGGCGAGCGCGCTCTCCGCCGAGCAGCAGTTCCCGTTCGATCCAATGTCCGCCGTTGACGACCAGCTCGTCGGCTCGCCGTTCGACCCGAACGATCCGGGCTCCTCGGGTGTCGCGGGCGGCTGGCAGCAGCTTCAGTGGAACTTTGCCGGCCAGTGGGGCGTCGGCGCGATGCAGGCCTGGGGCAACCTGATCGCCGACGGGCACGCCGGCGGGCGCGGAGTAACCATCGCCGTGCTCGACACCGGTGTCGCCTACGACAACCACGGGCGCTACGTTCGCTCACCGGACTTCAGCGCGTCGGAGTTTGTCGCCGGCTACGACTTCGTCTCACACTCGCGCTTCGCCAATGACCGCAACGGGCACGGCACTCAGGTCGCCGGAACGATTGCCGAGCAGACCAACAACGGAGTCGGCGTCACCGGTCTCGCCTATGGCGTACGGCTGATGCCGGTGCGCGTCTTGAACGCGGCCGGCAGCGGTAGCGCGACCACGATCGCCAAGGGGGTCTATTTCGCGGTCAACCATCACGCGCAGATCATCAACCTCAGCCTCGAGTTCGACGCCGGCACGATCACGGCCAGCGACATCCCGCAGCTGATTCGGGCAATCGGCTACGCGCATTCCAAGAACGTGCTCGTCGTCGCGGCGGCGGGCAACGACTCGCTGGGACAGCTCTCATATCCGGCCAAGGCGCCCTACGCGCTCGCCGTCGGTGCCAGCACCGTCGATGGCTGCCTCGCGTCGTATTCAAATTACGGCGGCGGGATCGCTCTGGTGGCGCCCGGCGGAGGTGGTGACGCGACGATCCCCGGTGACGCTAACTGCCACCCCGACGTCTATGCGGGAGCGAGCACCGACATCTACCAGGAGACGTTCGCCGACGTGAACGACCCGAACCCGCGTGTCTTCGGCCTTCCGGGCGGCTACTTCGGAACCTCGATGGCGGCCCCTCACGTCAGTGCTGCGGCGGCGCTCGTGATCGCCAGCGGCGTGCTGGGAGCGCATCCCACGGTCGCCGCGATCACCGCGCGGCTCGAGGACACGGCGACTCCGCTTGGGCCCGACGGGCACGACGATCCCGAGTACTTCGGCGCGGGACTGCTCAACGCCGCCGCGGCGACGGCGCCGATCGGCTCAACCGGGATTACGGGAACCACCGGAACGACGGGAGCCAGCGGCGCCACGGGCCCCAGCGGATCGACCTGATCCGCGCCGTCCTCCCGCTGCGGCTCACGGCTACAGCTACAGCTGCAGAGTGCGGATGATCAGCACGGCGCACGGCGCATGATGCGAGATCTTGTTCGGCACCGAGCCGAGCAGAAAGCGGCTGGTACCGGTCGTGCCGCGGTTGCCGACGATGATCAGGTCAGCCGATCGCTCCTCGGCGACGTCGAGTATCGCGTCCGCCGCATCCCCGCGGCGCGGGTAAAGGTCAACCGGGATGCCGGCCGCGTGAAACGCCTCAGCAGCCTCGGCAAGCGTTGCGTCAACGGCTTCGCGCGGGGGACCGAGCGCCCAGTCGACCGCCGCCGGAC
>DATAJI010000305.1:0-8030 GCA_036262195.1 Solirubrobacteraceae bacterium | reverse complement strand
ACGCAGGCCGCCGGCGGCGAGAGCCAAGTTCACAGCTAGCGCTGCCGCGCGCTGGCCTTACTCGTCAGGCCAGCGACCGGTTCGGTCGAACTCGTCGCGGGCCCGTGACTCGCGTTCGCGGTCAGATCCCGATCCCGGCCCGAGCAGCTTCAGTATCAGCCCAACCATCGCAAGCAGCGCAAAGGCGAGAAGCGCGGTTCCGAGGTCCGCAAGCAGGCCGCTCGCCGGCGTCGACAGGATCACGAAGCCGCCGAGGAGCGCGGCGCCAATCAGCCCGTAGGCAACGCGTCGCCACATCTCGGTCAGGTGCCGGGTTAGCCGGCGCGCTCGGCCGACGTCAGGCCGCGTCGAGCCCACAGGCCCATCACGACGGCGCCGCCGGCGAGTAGCGCGAACGCGAACGCGACGTGGACCGGGGAATCGGCAAGTAGCCCGCGCGCGGCCTCCAGCACGATCGTCGCCGGATTGAGCTGCGCGACCGCGTGGATCCAGCCGGTCAGCAGTCGCAGTGGGACGTAGATCGGCGCCAGGAAGATGACGACGAATACCGGCATCTGGATCAGCGCGCCGGCCTGCTCGGTGCGCAGGAACATCGCGACGCCGCATGCCCACAGCGCGGCGACGATGTTCACCATGATTCCGAGGCCGACCATGCCAAAGAGCTCAGGGACGCTGGCCGGCACATCCATGCCGGCGAGCAGCGCCGCCAGCGTGACCACGCCGCCGGTGACGCACCACCGCGCGAGCGCTCCACCGGCGTATCCGGCGATGATTCCGCTGCGGCGCGGGGCACTGAGCAGCAAGCGCCGGGCAAAGCCCGAATCGAAGTCTCGCGCAACCGCGAAACCCGTGAACACGCCGCCAAACGCCGCCGACTGCAGGAACACGAAGACGAACTGGAACGCCGTGTAGCCGGGCGGGTAGTCGAAGTTTGGAACCTCGGCGATCTTCGAGAGCCCGCCGGCGAACGCGGCCAGGAAGAACAGCGGGAAGACGATCGACGGAACCAGGATCGCCGGACTGACAAGGGTGTTGTGGATCGAGCGCCAGGCGACCGCGCGAGCGACGAACAGGAAGCGCCTCACGTCCGCACCAGCCGGTTCCTCATCGCCACGTTTGCGAGGCCCATGCTGATGATCACGAGCGCCAGCGCGAACCCAAACCCCAGCGCGAGCGCACGGCCGTCCCAGCCGCTGATGACCAGGCTGCGGATACCCTCGATCAGGTAGGAGACCGGGTTATAGGTCGCCACGTCGCGGAACCAGGTGACCTGGATTAGCGGGCGTGGAAGCGAAGCCGAGCTGAGGAATAGCGTCACGAACAGCAGCGGGAAGATCGCTTGTACGGCCTCGCCGCTCCCCGATCGCAGCGCGATCAACGCACCGAGCCCGGCGAAGCCGAACGCGATCAGGATCGACAACGCGAGCAATACGAATGCGCCGGCGATTCCGCTCGCGATACCTACCCCCGTAGCGAGTCCGACTAGTAGGTAGACGGTTGACTGCACGCACGCGACGACGAGCGCGCCGCCGAGCTGACCGGCGAGTAGCGCGCTGCCGCGCAGCGGCGTCAACGCGAGTCGGTTAAAGAAGCCTGACTCGATGTCTCGCGCGAGATCGATGCCCGCTGTGACGGCGACGAACAACGCGCCCTGCATGAACGGCACAGCGAGCACGAACGCCCGGTAGCTGACCGGCGGGAACCCCGGGATTCTCGTCGCTGTGCTCAGTGCGCTGCCGTTGATCGCGAACAGGATCAGCGGAAACAACACCGGGAAGATGAGCAGCCCGCGCTGGCGCAGTGTCCGCGTGACCGATCGGCGACCGACCGCTCCGACCTGCGCCAGGGCGCTTGACACCTCAGCCGCCACGACGGCGCCTACCGCGCGAGGGCGATTCGTCAACCTGCGTCTCGTCTTCGTCCTCGCCGGCGCCTTCGAGCTTGCGTCCGGTCTTGGCGAGGAACACATCGTCGAGCGACGGCTGGTGGAGGTGCAGCGACGCGACGTGAAGACCGGCCTGATCGAGCATGCGAACGAGCTCGGCGAGTTGCGACTCGCCACCTGGCAGCTGCACGGTGAGGCTGCCGCGCCCGCCGCGGATCGGTTCGCCGAAGCGGGTCAAGGCCTCGGCAACAGAGTCACCCTCGGTCAGGTCCGCGGGTAGTACCTCGACCGTCGGGCTGCCGATCTCGGCCTTGAGATTGGCCGGCGTGTCCTCGGCGACGATCGTGCCGTGATCGATGATCCCGACACGGTCGGCAAGCGCATCCGCCTCCTCGAGATACTGCGTCGTCAGGAACACCGTCATGCCCTCGTCGTGTGCGAGCCGAGCGACCTCGCTCCACAGCGCGGTCCGGCTCTGCAAGTCGAGCCCGGTCGTCGGCTCGTCCAGAAACAGGATGCGTGGGCTGTGCACGAGTGCCAGAGCGAGGTCCAAGCGACGCTTCATGCCGCCGGAGTAGCCGCCCACCCGTCGGTCGGCAGCCTCGGTGAGCCCGACGCGCTCGAGCAGCTCCTGCGCGCGACGCCTGCGGCTCGCCTTCGAAATCCCCTGGAGCGTTGCCTGCAGGAGCAGGTGCTCGCGCCCGGTCAGGATTGCGTCGAGGGCCGCCTCCTGGAGCGCGGCACCGATCGACGCGCGCACCTGCGAGCCTTCGCGCACGATGTCAAAGCCACCGACGGTCGCGCGACCGCTCGTCGGCGGCAGCAGCGTCGTCAGCATCAGGACGGTTGTCGACTTGCCGGCGCCGTTCGGCCCGAGGAAGCCGTAGATCTCACCCGGCGAGACGGCTAGGTCGATGCCGTCGACGGCACGCGGTCCCTTGCGGAACTCGCGCACCAGCTGCTCAACGACGATCGCCGGACCGTTAGCCGCCACCGGCCGCAGGTTACCCGCAAGCGCTGGTGGGGACGACGAATGCTTCTGACTAGTCGGTCGCGGCCAGCGCGACGGGCGCCGGCGGATACCTCGAAGAGCGGTGGAGCAGCACGAGCGTGCCGGCGAAAATCAAGCAGTCGCCAATGCTCAGCACATTGGGCAGCGGGCCGGGCCACGGGATGATGTCGCCGAACCACAACAGCACGGGGTGCGCGAGATGCGCCGAGTTGTGAAATCCGCCGCCAAGCTTCAGACCGGCGAGACGCTGTGCGGCCGCAGCCGCGGGCATCACTCCGCCGTTGAGCAGGACCGCCAAGCCATTCGTCAGCGTTCCCGCCGCCATGATCGGGACTCCCGGCAGTCGGCGATTGGCCCACAGAAACAAGCCGAGGAAGAGATAAGTGACGATGTGGATCACGTCGTGCAATGACTGGTGACCGTCAGGAGCGATCGTCGTGATCACTACCTGAACCGCAAGCGCCGACAGCGGTATCCACAGGCCGCGCACGTGCAGTTCGGCAACCCGGCTCAGCCTCCCCCCCGTCAAGAGCACGCTGAGCACGCAGAGTCCTGCCAACGCGATCAGGATCATGCCGCTTGCTCGATCGCTCGGACCGGCGTGATGATGCCGTGGTCGCTAGGCAGCACGACACCGGAGGCCCGGAAGTCCTGCTGCGCGATGACGGGCGGCAGGACTTTCTTGCGACTCAGGAGCCAGCGAGTGATGTCGCCGCTGGCGAGTGGTCGGCTGATGCAGTAACCCTGTGCCGCGTCGCACCCGGCGGCCTCGAGCACGGGCAACAGCGCGGTGTCCTCGACGCCCTCGGCAACAGCACGCAGACCGAGGTGGTGCGCCAAGTCGATCGTTGAGGTGACGATGATCTTCGCGCTTGATCCCGCAGCCATACGGGAGACGAACGAACGATCGATCTTCACCTCAGACACCGGAAGATCGGCGAGATACGCGAGTGACGAGTAGCCGGTGCCGAAGTCGTCGATCGCGATCTCGACTCCGGCGGCGCTCAGCTCGTGCAGCACTGACCGGGCGGTGGCGTGATCTGACATGAGCGTCGTTTCGGTGACTTCGAGCTTGAGTCGCTGCGGAGCGACTCCGGCCCGCTGCAACGCCCTCGCAACATGCTCGGTGAAGCTTCGATCGACCAGGACCTGAGCCGAGATGTTGACGGCGACCGCGACGTCAAGGCCGATCGCTGCCCATTGCGCTACCTGCTCGAGGGCCAGCTTGATGACGCGGTGGGTCAGCGGCTTGATCATGTTCGTCTGCTCGGCCAGGCGCACGAATGCGCTGGGCGGCAGGATGCCGGCGTGCGGGTGCTCCCAGCGCACGAGAGCCTCGACCGACAGCACCTGCCCGGAATGGAGATCGAGTTCGGGCTGATACCACGCGACGATCTCCTCGCCATGGACTGCCGTGCGCAACTCGGCGGTCAGCGCCCGCTTGGCAGCGCTGTGGTGGTCGTGGCGCTCGTCGTAGATCGCCCAGTCGCTGCGCGTCTCCTTGGCTCTGTACATCGCGACGTCGGCCTTTTGGACCAGCGTTTCGAATTCGCAGCCGTGGTCGGGGAACAGTGCGATGCCGATACTCGCGTGGGCCTCGACGACCATCTGCTCGAGCTCGAACGGCGCGCTGACGGAGGCCAGGATCAGCTGTGCCAACTCGATCGCCTCCTCGCAGCCGCGCGTCGGGCCGACGATCGCGAACTCGTCGCCGCCGAGACGGGCGATCTCAACGTCTTCTCCGATCGCCGCGCGAACGTGCTGCGCGACCTTCACCAGAAGCAGATCTCCGTAGCGGTGGCCGAGCGTGTCGTTGATCTCCTTGAAGCGGTCGAGGTCCATGAGCAGGATGCAGGCCGGCGTGCTCTTGTCGTCGAGCACAGACAGCACCGCGTCCTGGAACGCGGCGCGGTTCGGAAGCCCCGTCAGCGAGTCGTGTCGTGCGGCATGCTCGCTGCGCGCGCCTTGCGAGATCGAGTAGTACATCGCGACAACCGGCGCCAGGCAGAGCGGCACGATGGCGATCGAGTAGGCCGCCGCGGCGAGGACGATTGGCGAGATCAGCAGCATCAAGCCGCCGGTGACCACGACGAAAATGAGATTGGTGCGGAAATAGCGCCAGACCGGGACGTTCTGGTAGAGCGCCACCGCGGTCCCCACGAGTCCGGCGTTGACAAGGAAGAATGCCGCGGCGCCAAGCATCATCGCCAGCAGCTGGCGGCTGACAACGGGGTGCGACACGTCCAGGACGGACGTCCCTGAGACCAATCGGATGAGCACGTAGGCCGCAGCCATCGAGAGCGCGTATTGCCCGACGTTGAAGCGCACGCGCCAGCGCGGCTTGCCCGACGTGGCGTCCTGCACGATTGACGCCAACCCTTGCGCGATCAGCGCCGGTCCAAACCCTCCGATCAGCAGCAGCGCCATCGCGAACGAGGCCGACAGGGTGATTTCCTCGTTTGCCCGACGCGGGATCTTGATCGGCAGCAGCTCCCCCAACAGCACGCCCGCGGAAAAGATTGCGAACGTGAGCGGGCTGCTTTCGATGAAACCGAAGTGCGCGTCGCCTGCGAGCAGGACAACGGATAAGCATCCGGCCGCGAAAACGGTCGCGCAGTACTGCCTGACGGGTGATCGAGAATGCATCGCAGGGGCGGTCGTGGCAGTGAACGGGCGCGCCCGGAGAGCTTTCTCCCGGGCGCGCCCGCCGCCATCAATGGAACTTGTTGGCGGCTCCGGAGGCGACCGCGAACGCGGCAATAGCGGCCAGTGCAGCACACGCCTTGTACACCTTGAACTTCGTCATGTCTATGTCTCCTGTGGTTGCGTCGGAGCCCTTCAGCAAGGACTTCAAACGCCCCATCGGCAGCGTCTGTTTGGCTTGAGAGAATTCTGGACGCCTCGCCTAGGAAACGACTCGGCGAATGTTCGGGTGGAACACGCGCAGAGGCAGCTCAAACCGCCCCGGATCGCGGCCGAGGCGACCCGCGATCGGCCGCCGGAAGCCATTACTCGATCGCTTGTGCTCAGGTCGGGCTTTCTGGGCTTCCGGCCTCAGGCTCGCGCGGGCGCGCAGCTGGCGGCAATACGCGCCGGGCGAGATTCGAACTCCCGACCTTCACGTGCTGCAGCCACGCGCTCACGTTCGGGGGAGCGAGCGTCTCCGGCGCCGGGTTGAGAGGCGCGCGTGCGGTGCGACGATGTGCGAGACAGCTTGGCCGCCCGCCGAGGATCCCGATCCAATACGAGCCAGCCTCAGCGTTAATTTGGGTTCGGGTGCTCCGGATGCTCGAGGTTCCAGTCCTGGGTGGAGTTGCCGTAAGCGGGAATCCCGCCGTGGTCCTTGAGCATTCGCGCCAGGTGCAGCATGTTCCACGTCATGAACACCGTGTTCCGTGTGGTCCAGGCGTTCTGTGTTCCACCGCTTCCTTCGTCAAGGTAGGACGGGCCCGGCCCGGCCTCTCCGGTCCAGTAGCTATCTGACTGTGGCGGGATCGCGAGACCAATGTGCTGAAGCGCGTACAGAACCTGCGCGCTCACATGCTTGGCGCCGTCGTCATTGCCAGTGGTGAGAACACCGCCGACCTTGCCGTAATACGACCACTGGCCTCGATCGTTGACCTCGCCCGAATACGCGTACAGCCGCTCAATGATCACCCGCGTCTGCGAACTCTGATCACCGAGCCAGATCGGGCCGGCCAGCACGAGAATGTCGGCAGGCTCGACCAGCGAGCGGTAAATCTCAGGAAAGTCATCCTCGTCATAGCCATGCTCGCGCATATCGGGCCACAAGCCCGGAGGGATCACGCGATCGACCGTACGCACCTCGTCGCAGCGCACCCCGAGCGTTGCGAAAATCCGACGCGACACCGCGAGCAAACCGTCCGTGTGGCTTGGCTCCGGCGAACGCTTCGTCGTACCGTTGAAAACGACGACGCGCAGGTCGTCGTATCGTCCGGGCGCGCGTTCGGCTTGAGCGTCGATGAATGCTGCGATCGAATCCGGGATCGGCATCGCGCGGCGGTCCTTTCGTAGGTGTTAGACGAGCTCGCCGTCCGCGATGCCCTCGACGAGCGCTGGGCCATCATGCGCGATCGACGCAACAAACGCATGATCCACCATGCTGCGGCACGCCCGTCGCTCCAGCGCCCGTCTAAGCGCGGCCGCGTTTCGTCGCGCCGTCACGCGCGTGCGCGCGGCCCGCGAGTTCCATCGAACATCGATTGGCTGCGGCGCCCGTGATTTCAAGCACTGCCGCGTCTCGCGCGCACCCGGGCCTTTATCTGACCGGCCGTCGTCGCGGTCCCCCTGGGTAATCGCCCAACCGTTTGGCCGTGATGGCCCGTGACGGCTTCTGCGTGGGCGCTAGCCTCTGGTAGACGATGGAGAGTGTCAGTGTGATGCACGCCAGTGGGACGATCGATACGTGTCAGCATGCACCGATCGCCGCGGCGGTCGACGCGGTGCGGCTCGAGCTGTTGTATTGGGATGCCGTTCGGCGGGTTACGCTTGGCTGGGTGCGGTTCTCGAGGGACGCCCTGCGTTTGCTTGGTGTTTGGCCGGTCCTGTTGCGTTTTAGTCCGCTGGTGGAAGGTCACCGCACGATTCTTGGCGGGTTGTTCGCACGGCGGCCGGGCGGGACGATTGCGTGGCGCGCCGACGGTCTTGATGTTGCGGTGGACGTCACCGGGTTCACTCCATGGCTGCGCGGACCGCTGTGGCGGATCGAGTCGTTGCTGCACGATCTGGTCGGCAGACGCTTCCTGGCACGCGTCGCGCGCGAGGCGAGCTGAGTGCGCGTTGCCGTCGTAGGGGCGAGTGGCACGATCGGACGGCCGCTCACGATTGCTCTTGCGGCGGAGCACGACGTCGTCGCCGTCGCGAGGACCCCAGGTCCGGTCGCGGACGCCGGGGTCGAGTGGATCGCTGCTGATGCGACGGATGGCGACGCGATGTGTCGTGCACTCGACGGTGTCGAGGTCGTCTATCACCTCGTGCACTCTCTCGGTCGTGGCGACTTCGAAGCGCTCGATCGCGCGGCAGCGACAGCGATCGCCGGCGGCGCGGCGGCCGGTGGCGCACGCCAGATCGTCTATCTCGGCGGGCTTGGTGAAGCAGCCGACAAGCTGTCAC
>DATAJI010000304.1:0-5386 GCA_036262195.1 Solirubrobacteraceae bacterium | reverse complement strand
CCGTGTTGGGTCGCTACGCCGTCCGGATCAACGTCAGCGCCCCAAGCCCGTTCCTGCTCGGCGTCCTCGCCTGGTTCGACGAGGGCATCTACGACCGCAAGCTCTACCTCGCTCACGCCACCGCAAGCGACCCCTGGGCCGAGCGCTGGGGCGCCACGCACTCAGCTACGTTCGGCGCCTACTACGTGCGCTCGTTCCTCGCCCACCGGCGGGTGGTGCTGCTCGCCAATCCGCACGCTTGGGCCCATCCCTATTACCGCAAGGTCGAGATCAAGCAGGTCTCAAGTGGCGGCCGGCGCGTCGCAGCGCTGCTCGCCGGCTCCGCCGACCACACGAGCGCCATCGGCTGGACGGATTACGCCGACCTGCTCCTTTACGGCTCGGCGAGTCACGTGAGCGCGAGCATCCTCCAGACCGGTCCCACAGTCGAGTCGTGGCTGCTCAACGTCTCGCGCGGTCCGCTCGCCCACGTGCTTGTGAGGCGGGCCCTGAACCTGGCCGTCGAGCGTCCCGATCTGAGCGGCCGGATCTTCTTCGGGTACGCGACACCTGACGTCCTGGCGGCGCCATCCGTCTACGGCCAGCCCCAGCCGGGTGGTTACGATCTCGTCGAGGCTCGCCGGCTGCTCGCAGCGGCCGGCTACAAAAACGGCTTCAAGCTGCGCGTCTACGTGGACGCCGAGCTCGCAGATGGCGACGCGCTGAAGGAGCTCGCGTTGCTGGGCAGTCAGCTCTCGGAGGTGGGGGTGACGCTCGAGCCGGTTGTCATCTACAACGACGATCAGCTGCTCGCGATCGCGCAGGCGCACCGCCTGCAATCAACGATCGAGGACATCGCTCCGTTGCTTGGTGGTTCGGACTTCGCGCTGATCGAGGATGACGACGCGTCGATCGACCCGGCGAGCCCGGCGGCTGCGGATGGCTACACCAACCCGGCCCTGGCGGCTCTGCTCACACGGCTTCACACGACAGCTGGCGGAGCGAGATCGCAGCGCCTGCTGGCGCGCGCGGAGCAGATCGTCAACGCGGATGTGCCCGCCGTCAACCTGTTCGAGTTGCCGGTGCAGAACCTGACGCGCTCGGACATCACGGGCTACGGCGCGTACGCCGAGCCGGTGACCTATTACGAGTACCTGCATCCAGCCCGCTAACGTCCAGGGCGAATGCCCGACGAGATCGATCTGCGGATCGACAGCGAGCGCTATCGCAACGTCCTCGGTCACCTGCCGACCGGGGTCACGGTTATCACTGCGCATCATCGCGACGGACCGGTTGGCATGTCCAGCAACTCGTTCACGTCGGTGTCGCTCGATCCGCCGTTGATCCTCTTCTGCCCGGCAAAGAGCTCGGCGACATGGCCGAAGATCCGCGAGTCGGGGGCGTTCTGCGTCAATATCTTCGCCGCCCATCACGAGCAGGCTTCGCGCCAGTTCTCGCGCATCGGCATCGATCGCTTCGCCGGTGTCTCCTGGCACGAGCGGCCGGCAGGCCCGGCGCTCGACGACGCAGTCGCTTGGATCGAGTGCGCGATCGACGCGGAGCACGAGGCGGGCGACCACATGATCGTCGTCGGTGCGGTCCGCGGGCTCGAGGTGCGCGAGGGCGAGGTCGAGCCACTCGTCTTCTTCCGCGGTCAGTACGGTTCATTCCTGGGCGAGCACGGCAGTGCGACACCTCCGGCCGACCACGAGTCCTAGCAGCCAGTGCCACAGCACCTAGCCAACGGCCCGCAGCAAGCGCCTAAGCTTTCGACGGCGGCTTTCCCGAGCGCGGAGCGATCGCGGGAAACACGGAGGGTCACGTTTTCGCGTAACACCACGCTGTCGCTGTCGCGGACCTGTGTCTCGCACTGCAAGTACTGCGCGTTCGCGACGCACCGGCCGCACCTGCATCAACCGGATGAGGTGATCGCGCTGCTCGACCACGCCGCGCGCCGCAACGTCAAAGAGCTGCTCGTCCTGACCGGCGATGATCCGGGCTACCACGCCGGCGTTCGAGATCGCCTCGAGGCCTTCGGCTTCGACGATTTCGTCGGCTACGTGGTTTGGTGCTGTGAACGCGCGCTCGAGCGCGGTCTGCTGCCACACACCAACCTCGGGGCGCTATCGCGCCACGATCTCGCCCGCCTGCGCGAGGTGACGGCCTCGCAGGGGCTGATGCTCGAGTCGATGCGCGCCGACTTGCGCGCCCACGCTGCGTCCCCGACCAAGGACCCGACGCTGCGGCTCGAGACGATCCGCGAAGCCGGCGAGCTGCGGATCCCGTTCACCAGCGGCATCCTGGTCGGGATCGGCGAGACACCGGCGGACCGTGTAGCCGCGCTCGAAGCGCTCGCCGAGCTGCAGCGCGAGCACGGCCACCTCCAGGAGGTGATCCTGCAGAACTTCGTCCCTCACCGCCGCTACTACGGCGAGGAGCCCGCGGAGATCGCGACCGCCACCGCCGCTGACTACTGGCGGACCGGAATCGGACGTCACCCCGATCTGCCGCTTCCGGATTGGGCCTGCGAAGTCTCGATCGACGACGTCAAAGAGCTCGTCGGCGTCGCGCGCGAGCTGCTTCCGGGCGTCGGCATTCAGGTGCCGCCGAACCTGTCGGACTGGTGGCCCGAGCTGGTCGGAGCCGGCGCCAGCGATCTTGGCGGCCTGTCTCAAAACGGCGATCACATCTCGCCCGAGCACCCGTTCCCTTCGCCGCACCAGGTCCGCCGCCGCCTCCAGGCCGACGGCTTCGCGCTGACTGAGCGCCTCTGCGTCTACGGCTCGCACATCGATCCCGACTGGCAATCCCAGGGCGTCCTCGATGTCATCAAGTCGCGGTACTGGTCGTTCATCCCGCGGCGCGGGTCAGGCCGGCGATCGGATCGCCTCATTCGCAGAGATCTCGTTCCGGGCGCGATCGCCAAGGGGCGAGCGGGGACTGCGCTCAGCGCCGAAGAGCTCACGGCACTGTTCGCCGAAACGCGACCGCAGGCAATCGAGGAGATCCGTGAGGCGGCGGACGAGCTGCGGGCGGAGCTCGCAGGCGAGACGGTGACGTTCGTCGTCTGTCGCAACATCAACGTCTCGAACATCTGCATCGTCGGCTGCGCTTTCTGCGGGTTTGGCCAGGGGCGCCACTCACCCGAGGCCTATGAGCACGACCGCGCGACGCTCGAGCAGAAGGTCGAACAGGCGGTCGAGTTCGGCGCCACCGAGATCTGCATGCAGTCGGGCATCCACCCCGACTGGACGCTCGCCGACTACGAGCACTGGCTCTCGATCATCAAAGAGGCGGCGCCGCAGCTGCACGTCCACGCCTACTCGCCGATGGAGATCTCGCACATGTGCGACATCTCGGGCCTCGGGCCGCGCGAAGTCCTCGCGCGGCTTCGCGAGGCCGGCCTCGACTCCGTGCCGGGCACCGCAGCCGAGGTCCTCGACGACGGCGTCCGCGAGCGCATCTCGCCGAACAAGCTGCCCGTCGCCCGCTGGGTCGAGATCGTTGAGGCGGCACACCGTGGCGGGCTGCGCTCCACCGCAACGGTCATGTTCGGCCATATCGAGGAGCCCTGGGAGCTCGCCGAGCACATGCGCGTGATCCGCGAGCTCCAGGAGCGGACCGGCGGGATAACCGAGTTCGTACCGCTCTCGTTCATACCCTTCCAGACGCTGCTTGGTCGCACCCACGGTGTCGAGGAGCTCTCGACCGAGGACAAGCTCCGGCACACCGCCGTCTTTCGCCTGGCTCTTGGTCGCACGATCCGCAACCTCCAGAGCTCCTGGGTAAAGATGGGACTCGAGGCCGCCACCGAATCGCTGCGCTGGGGCGTCAACGACCTCGGCGGAACGCTGATGGAGGAATCGATCAGCCGTATGGCCGGCTCCTACCACGGCGTCAAGCTCGACCCAGACGACCTGGTCGGCGCCGCCCACCGGGCAGGCCGCCCGGCGGCCGAGCGCACGACACTGTACGAAGTTCGCCGCCGCTATCCGCTCCCGCAGGACTCGTTCGTGGAAGCCGTCTGATGCGCGCCGTGCAGAATCAGGCACCCCCGCCAGGCAAACCGGCGGAGGCGCTGGACGAGGGCCGGCGGCGTCCGCCTGCCGCGCCGGGCGAAACCGCCGCGGCTGCGTCGGCGCGCGGGGCAGAGCAGCCGCAGCTCGACCGCGACGACCGCGTCGCGCTCTTCCGCTTCATGGCGCTGCACCGAGCGATCGAGGAGCGCGGCGTCAGTCTCTACAAGCAGGGCAAGGTGCCGGGGTCGTTCTACGACGGCCGCGGTCAGGAGGCCACCTGTGTCGGCGCCGCCTTTGCCCTCGGGCCGGGCGACCCGGTCTGCCCGCTGATTCGCGACCTCGGGGCGCACCTCGTCAAGGGCACGTCGCCGCGCGCGATCCTTGCGCACTACCTCGGACGCCCGGGCGGAGTGAGCGCTGCCCGCGAAGGCAACGTCCACTTCGGCGACGCTTCGCTCGGCGTGCTCGGGATGGTGTCGATGCTGCCCGACATGATGCCGGTCGCTGTCGGAATGGCGATGGCGTTCAAGTTGCGCGGCGAGGCCCGCTGCTCGCTTTCGTTATTTGGTGACGGCGCGACATCGGTTGGCGACTGGCACGAGGCGATGAACTTCGCTGCCGTGCAGCAGGTTCCCGCGATCTTCGTGCTTGAGCACAACGGCTACGCATATTCGACGCCGAGCTCGCTCCAGTTCGTTGTCGACCCGATAGAGCGTGCCGCGGCCTACGGGATGCCCGGCGTGAGCGTCGACGGCAACGACGTCGAGGCTGTGTTCGACGTCGTTCGACAGGCGCGCGAGCGCGCCCTCGCCGGCGGTGGCCCGACGCTGATTGCGGCCCACACTATGCGCATGCACGGCCACGGGCTTCACGACGACGCAAGCTACGTGCCTGCCGAGCAGCTCGCCGAGTGGGCGGCGCGTGATCCGATCGCACTCCAGCGCGCTCGCCTGGTTGCGCTTGGCGTCGACGTCGAGACGATCTCAGCTTCTGTTACAGCCGAGGTCGATCAGGCCACCACCGAAGCGCTTGCGATGCCGCTGCCGGACCCGGCCACCGCGACCACGGGAGTGTTCTGCGATGGCGAGGCGATCCCGATGGGGCTCGGCCTCGCCCCGTGGAGCGGTTTTCGCTGATGGCGCAGCTGAGCTATCTCGAAGCCATATCCGACGCCCTGCGTGTTGCGATGGGTGAGGATGAGCGCGTCATCCTGCTCGGCGAGGACATCGGCGTCCACGGCGGTGCGTTCAAGGTCACCGACGGACTCTTGGCGGAGTTCGGCGCCGACCGGGTGATCGACACGCCGATCTGCGAGGAAGCGATCGTTGGCGGTGCCGTCGGCGCCGCGATCGTCGGAATGCGACCGGTCTGCGAGATGCAGTTTGCGG
>DATAJI010000303.1:0-1792 GCA_036262195.1 Solirubrobacteraceae bacterium | reverse complement strand
CGGCGAGAGCCACGAGGAGATGGTCGAGACCTTCGGAGTGCTGCGCGAGCACCACGTCCAGGTGCTGACGATCGGCCAGTATCTGCGTCCCTCGGAGCAGCATCTGCCGATCGTCCGCTACTGGCACCCCGATGAGTTCGCGGCGCTGCAGCGCGCCGCCTACGCGCTCGGCTTCGACCACGTCGCGGCGGGGCCGCTGGTGCGCTCCTCCTACCACGCCGACCAGCACGTGCCGCAGGCGCTCGCCGGCGTCGGACCGCTCGCCAGCCACTGATCGCCGGCCGCAGGCGAGCTGTTGATCCCGCTCAAGGACAACATCAAGCTGGCGCGCGTTCCGCTCGTCACGATCGCGCTGATCCTGGCGAACGTGATCGCCTACCTCGTCGCTATCGGGCACGGGGGCTCGATCATCGGCGGACCGAGCGCCGCGACGATCGCGCGCTACGGCGCGATCCCCTACGAGCTCAGCCACTGGGGGCAGCATTGCGCCCTCGGCCTCGCTGCCCTCGGCGAGACGGTGCTGTGCACGGGGCAGGCACATGTCACCGGCTCGGCGGGAGCGCAGCCCGCGACCTGGGAGACGCCGTTCACGGGGATGTTCCTGCACGCGAACATCCTCCACATCGCGGGCAACATGCTGTTCCTCGCGGTGTTCGGGCCGACCGTCGAGGACCGCATCGGCCGGGTCCGCTACCTCGGCTTCTACCTGCTTGGCGGCCTCGCCGCGCTCGCGCTCCAAGTCGCCGTCGACCCCAGCTCGTCCAGCCCGACGCTCGGTGCGTCGGGCGCGATCGCCGCGGTGCTCGGCGCCTACATCCTGCTCTACCCGCGGGCGCGCATCTTGACCGTCGTGATCCTGATCTTCTTCTTCACGATCGTCGACCTGCCGGCCTGGACGATGCTCGTACTGTGGCTGGCCTTCGACGGCGTGCTCGGGGCGCTCGGCATCACGACGCCATTTGGCGGCGGCGCCGGCGTCGCCTACTACGCGCACATCGGCGGCTTCGCGTTCGGCCTGCTCGTCGCGTTGGCGCTAGTGCGCCAGCGACCGACACCGGCCGGACCCGCCGCGCCGCTGCCGGCCTGAGCGGCGGCGAGCACGCGACGCGCATCAGGACGCTAGCCGCTACCGCTCCCGACCGCGTATTCGACCTGCCGCACACCCGTCGCGCTCGTCTGCCAGGCGACGACCGCTGTGTCCGTGTCCGGGTCGACCGCGACCGCAGGGTCGCTGTTCGGTCCCACCGGGGCGAGCACCGCGAGCGGGCCAAAGCCGAGCCCGGTCGTGCCGTGGACGACGTTGCTGCGGGTCGCCAACAGCTCCTGGCGAGACTGGTCGAACCCCCGCGCGACACGCGGCGCGAGCGCGACGACGACGACGAGCTCGTTATCGGGGCCGGTGGCCACCGCGGCGAGCCGGACATCCTGGCCCGCCTGCGCAAGCGTCGACGGTGGCCGCACGCCAGTCTCGGTGACACCGGCGGCCTGCACGACATAGTTGCCGTTCGCGATCGTCGGCCAGAGCAGCGCGACGCCTTCGTCGGAGAGTCGCTCGGCGCCCACGGCGCCGGCGGTGAGCCGCACGCCCGCCGGCTCGGTGAACGCAGCGAGCGTCCGCGCGCCGTGGAACGTCGGGCCGATCGTCGAGTGCGCGAGCAGGACCTCCGTGGTAGCGCTGGTGCCCGGCGGCGGCTCATCGGTCCAGATCACGAAGGCGCGATCGTCGTCGCTCAGCACGGCGGCGATCTGCGGCGCGTAGCCGCTCGGACCGAGCAGCTGGCGAGCATGGATG
>DATAJI010000302.1:0-1681 GCA_036262195.1 Solirubrobacteraceae bacterium | reverse complement strand
GTGTCGCACGATTTGCCGGCGGGGCGCAGCGAACCGCTGCGGTGACGAAGCAGCCGTGCAGCTCGAGGCCGTCGCCGCGGGCGCTCGAGGTCGGCTGGTTGGCTAGGCGGGCGCGGTGGAGCGCGGCGTAGAGGAAGTCGCCAGAGCGGTCGCCGGTGAAGACGCGGCCGGTGCGGTTGGCGCCGTGGGCTGCCGGGGCGAGACCGAGGATCGCGATCCGCGCGGCGGGGTCGCCGAACCCCGCGACCGGCCGGCCCCAGTAGGTCTGGTCGGCAAAAGCGGCGCGGCGCTCGCGCGCGACACGCTCGCGCCAGGCGACGAGCCGCGGGCAGTCCCGGCAATCCTCGATCCGTGCGGCAAGCGCGGCGAGGTCAAGGTCGCGTAGGCTCTGCCGCGTGCGCTCACCCGCCGCCATCGCCGCGTCGCTCTGCCTGGGACTCGCCCTGGGCGGCTGTTCGCTCACCACGCCGAAGACAACCACACCGGCGAACACGAGCGGACCAGCGGCGTCGATCGGCACCCTGATCGACAACTTCAAGAGCGATGGGAGCAGCGCAAACGAGACCAAGATCTGCAACGACGACCTGAGCTCGGCGCTGAAGCAGGCGCTCAACGCGCACGGCGGTTGCAAGACCGACATCACTAATCAACTGGCGAGCGTCAGCACCTTCACACTGACGACCACCAAGGGCGTCGAGGTCAGCGGCAACACCGCGACGGCGGTCGTGCAGTCGACCTACGACGGCAAGACGCGGAACGCAACGCTGCACTTCATCAAGCAGCCAAAGGGCGGCTGGCGGATCAGCGGAATCAGCTGAGCGCCGTGCCGTACTGGCGCTCGTAGTACTCGCGGTAGGCGCCGGAGCGGATCGGCTCCCACCACCAGGCGTTGTCGCGGTACCAGTTGACGGTGCGCTCGATGCCATCCTCGAAGCGCGTCTGGGCGCGCCAGCCGAGCGCTGCGACCTTCTCCGAACCGAGCGAGTAGCGGCGGTCGTGGCCGGGACGATCGGTGACGAACTCGATCAGCTCCGGATCGGCGCCGCAGAGCTCGACTATCCGCCGCACGACTGTCAGGTTGTCGCACTCGTCGGGCCCGCCCACGTTGTATGTCTCGCCGGGGATCCCGTGCTCGAGGACGTAGCCGATGCCGGCGCCGAAGTCCTCGACGTAGAGCCAGTTGCGGACGTTGAGCCCGTCGCCGTAAACAGGTAGACGATCGCTGTGCAGGGCGTTGAGAACCATCAGCGGGATCAGCTTCTCGGGGTACTGGTAGGGGCCGTAGTTGTTCGAACCGCGGCAGATCATCGTCTCGAGGCCGAAGGTGCGCTGGTAGGCGGCCACGAGCAGGTCGGCGCCGGCCTTTGTCGCGCTGTAGGGCGATGAGGGCTCGAGCGGCGATGCCTCGCTGAAGGAGCCCTCGGCGATCGATCCGTAGACCTCGTCGGTCGAAACCTGGAGATAGCGAACGCCGCGCTCGCGCGCGGCCTCGAGCAGGACGTAGGTCCCGAGCGCGTGCGTGCGGACGAACGCGTCGGGCTCGGCGATCGAGCGGTCGACGTGCGTCTCGGCGGCGAAATTTACGACGGCGTCGGCGCCGTCGATCGCTTGGGCGACAGCATCGGGGTCCTCGATCGCGCCGTGGCGGAACGCGAAGCGCGGGTCCTCCTCGAGGTCGCGC
>DATAJI010000301.1:0-1695 GCA_036262195.1 Solirubrobacteraceae bacterium | reverse complement strand
GAGGGACGCCGCGATCACCGTGCCCAGCTCAGTGGCTGGCCGAGACAGCGAAGCGCTTGCAGGGTGGTTCGATCATGGCTACGTGGGCGCCGAGGGCAACCAGTGATCCAGCCCGCCGCCATCAGCTTTTTTCGAGCGCTGGTGGATTCAGATCATCAAGGCGCTGGTGATCTACGCTGTCGCGTTCGCGATCCTGCCACTGCTGACCGTGTACGAGCGCAAGTTGTTCGATCGCTTCCAGGGCCGCTACGGGCCAACCGAGTGGGACCGTTCGGGCTGATGCAGCCGCTCGCGGAGATTGTCAAGTTCGCGACCCAGGAGCCGTCGCGACCGACGGGCTCGATCGGCATCCCTTCCGGTCGACAATCGCTGTCCCAGAGTTAGAATGGGTTTGGCTGGAGCCGCTGATGAACTATCGCGAGACCGAGCATCTACGCGTCCTGATCGCTAACGAGCGCAAGGATCGCCTCGCTCTCGTCGCTCCGATCGTTGTTGCGCTGGGACACGAGGTGATCGCTCGTGAGATCGACGTCGAGGACGTCGGTGCGGTCACCGCCCGCGAGCAGCCCGACGTCGCGCTCGTCGGGCTCGGCGAGAGTTCGGAGCATGCGCTCGACCTGATCGACAAGATCGTGCGGGAAGCCGCCTGCCCCGTGATCGTTTTGATCCACGCTCGGGACCCGGAATTCGTCAAGGAGGCATCCAAACGCGGTGTGTTCGCCCACATCAGCGACGCCGACGTCGAGGACTGGCAGAGCTCGATCGACATCGTGCTGCGACGCTTCGCCGAATACCACGACCTCGAAGGGGCATTCGGACGCCGCGCCCTGATCGAGCGAGCCAAAGGCATCCTGATGGAACGGCACGCCACCGACGAGACAGACGCCTACAACATGCTGCGCGACCAGTCGCGGATCAACAATCGCAAACTGCTGGACTTGGCCGCCGCGGTCGTCGACGGGCACCGCCTACTCCCCAAGCAACCGCAGGCGCCTGCGTAACGGCAACGCGAGCGTCCGCACCCAGGCGACGCTCCTCGCCGCCGGGACGCGCCAGCACGGTGGCCGCCGGCGCAGCGCGACTCTGATCTCATCGTCCAACCAACCGGCGCGTTGCATACCGCTCCGCTATGGGGGGAAGCCAGCGCCTCGAGTGACAAACAGATCTACCACCGGCGGCGCAGGTGGCAGCTCGAAACCACGCCGCCTGCAACCGTTGGATGCATGACAGAAGACGTGAGCGCCGACGCCCCCTACGGGTGCCGCTCTCGAACGCCTCCCGCAGCGCGAGCGACCGAACCGGGATGCTCGCCATCGGGCGCACATGCGAGCGTGCCGGTCGGTGCCGGCGCGGCCTGCCCAGTTGCGCACGCGAGCGGTCGGTCCGCTTGCGCTTTAGTCCGAGATCGCAGCGCCTCGATCGCTTGCGCAATCGCGTGTGTTAGGGGCCGTCTCGATCGCCGGCGTGAGACGATCGCAATGCCACCACGATTGGGATCCTATGCGGCCCTCTGCACGAGGTCGCTGCTCCTATGCACAGGGGAGCCCCGCTAGACGGCGTCCGCAAACGATCGTTCGTGAGACACAGCAACGAAGCCCAGCGAACGCCCGGCCCGCGGGAGGCGCCGTTGTAACGGTTGCCGTGTACGCGGCAATGTAACGCTCTCCTGGGTTCGCGTTACGCGCTTGACGCATG
>DATAJI010000300.1:0-4650 GCA_036262195.1 Solirubrobacteraceae bacterium | reverse complement strand
GCCTCTTCCAGGCGGTGCGCGAGCAGCGCGGCCTCGCCTACTCGATCTTCACGTTCCAGAGCCTCTACGCCGAGACCGGTCAGGTCGGCCTTTACGTCGGCACGCGCGGCGAGAATCTCGGCGAAGTGGCGCGCGTGATCGACGATGAGTTGGCCCGCCTGCGCAGCGAGCCGGTTGCCGAGGAGGAGCTCGCGCGAGCGAAGGACAACGTCAAGGGGCGGGTGGTACTCGCGATGGAGTCGACGACGGCGCGCATGGAACGGCTCGGTGCGAGCATCCTCGCGGGCATGCCGATCCTCGAGCTCGACGAGGTGATCGACCGAATCGACGCCGTCGACTCCGAGCAGGTGGCTGCGCTCGCCAGCGAGCTGTTCGATCCGTCGCGGCTCTGCGCCGTGGCGATCGGGCCCGACGAGCGCGCATTTCGCCGGGCTCTCGAGCCGTTCTCGGACAAGTTGGCGCCGGCATCGTGATCCGTGTCGGTGTTGCAGGGGCCTGCGGCCGGATGGGCAGCACCGCCTGCGAGGCGATCGCAGGCGCCGACGATCTGGAGCTCAGCGGCCGCGCAGACCCGGAGCTCGGCGTCTCACTCGCGACGATCCTCGCGGACTGCGACGTGGTCGTTGACTTCACGCGCCCCGACACCGTCGTCCAGAACGCCCGCGACTGTGTCGCCGCCGGCGTCCACGTCGTCATCGGCACGACTAGCTTCGATGTCGCCGAGCTCGGAGGCCTCGCCGGGGCGAACATCTTCGTCGCGCCTAACTTCGCGATCGGCGCGGTTCTGATGATGCGCTTCGCCAGCGAAGCGGCCAAGATCATGCCGGCCGCCGAGATCATCGAGCTGCACGGCGATCACAAGCTCGACGCGCCGAGCGGCACCGCCGCCCGCACCGCTGAGCTGATGGCGCAGGCCAGCGGCCGGCCGGCTCCGGTCATCCACTCTGTCCGCCTGCCCGGGCTCGTCGCTCACCAAGAGGTGATTCTCGGCGATCTCGGCCAGACGCTGACGATCCGCCACGACGCGCTCGAGCGCGAGTCGTTCATGCCGGGCATGCTTCTCGCGGTGCGCCAGGTGGGCTTGCTCGATCGCTCGCCGGTGGTCGGCCTGGAGCACTTGCTGTTCCCGACGTGACGCCGCCCAAGTACACCAGCGGCGTGACCGTGGCAGTGACCGACCATGCGGCAGAGCGCTTTCGCCAGCGTGTGGCCGCCCGCACCGGTGACCTCGACCCGCGCCCGGAGATCATCGGCCGCGTGTCCCGAGCGTGGGCGGCGGGTCGTGTGAGCGAAGCCCCGCCCGACGCCAGGCCCGGGTCGCCCCGCGGCGCCCTCTACCTCGCCGACCTGGTCGACCGCGATCTCATCTTCGTCATCCGCCACGACGAGCGCGGCGGCCAAGTCGTCGTGATCACGCTCTGGGAGCGCAAACGCTTGGGCCTGCCGCGGGTGCCGCGACGCTTCACGGATGCGCTCAAAGACCGCAGCACGAGCGGCTTGCGATACTGAGGCCTATGGCCGAGCTCGGCACGCTGATCACCGCGATCGTCACGCCGTTCGACGAGCAGTTGCGTGTCGATGAGGACGCGTTCGTGTCGTTGATGAGCCACCTCGCGCTGAACGGCTCGGACGGCTTCGTCGTCTGCGGCACAACCGGAGAGGCCTCGACGTTGAGCGATGACGAGCATCTCGGGCTGGTCGAGTTGGCGGTGCGTGAGCGTCCGCCGGGCGCCAGCATCATCGCCGGCGCTGGGTCGAACGACACGCGCCACGCGATCCACCTGACCGAGCGGTGCTGCGAGCTGGGTGTCGACGCGGTGCTGTCGGTGACGCCGTACTACAACCGGCCGAGTCGTCGCGGCCTCGTGCGCCACTTCAACGAGGTCGCCCGCGCGAGCAGCGTTCCCGTGGTCCTCTACAACATCCCGCAGCGCACCGGCACGGACATGCCCAACGACCTGCTCGCCGAGCTCGCGCAGATCGATCGCATCGACTTCGTCAAGCAAGCCAACGACGACAACCTCGCGCCGGTCGACGGGCTCGGCATCTACGCCGGCAACGACGGCACGTTCGCGCGGACACTCGACATGGGGGAGTCCGGCGGGATTCTCGTGGCTAGCCACATCGTCGGGCCGGAGCAGCGGCGGATGGTCGACGAGCCCGAGAACCGCGCCGAGATCGACTCCTCGCTTCGCGACGTCTATGAGACGCTGTTCATGACCTCCAGTCCGACCTGCACGAAGGCCGCGCTCGAACTGCTCGGCCACCGCGTCGGCGGGCTGCGCCTGCCGCTGGTCGAGGCCGACGAGCGCGAGCGCGCCGCCGTTCGCGCGATGCTCGAGCGCCACGAGCTGCTGGGACAACTGACCGCGTGAGCGCATTGAGGGTGCTGGCGCTCGGCGGTCTGGGCGAGATTGGCAAGAACATGACCGTCGTCGAGCAGGACGGGCGGATCGTCGTCGTCGACGTCGGCCTGCGCTTCCCGACGCCGGAGATGGTCGGGATCGACCTCGTTCTGCCCGACTTCACCTACCTGCTCGAGCGAGCCGGCGACATCGAGGCGATCGTCGTGACTCACGGCCACGAGGACCACCTCGGCGCGCTGCCATGGCTCCTGCGCGAGCTCGGCCCAAAGGCCAGGCCGCCGATCTATGGCGGTGCGCTGACGATGGCGATGGCGCGCTCGAAGCTCGACGAGCACAAGCTGCGCGACGTCAAGCTGCACGACATCGAGCCGGGCGAGGAGGTCGAGCTCGGCCCGTTCGCGATGGAGCTGATCCACATGACGCACTCGATCCCCGACGCCTGTGCGGTCGCGCTGACCGGCGAGCAGGGCACTGTGCTGCTGACGGGCGACTACAAGTTCGACCAGACGCCGGTCGACGGCGAGCCGGCAGACGTCTCGCGCCTCGCACAGCTCGGCGCCGAGGGCGTCCTGCTGCTCTTCGGCGACTCGACGAACGCCGACCGCGAAGGCTTCTCGCCGTCGGAGTCGGTCGTTGGACGTCACCTCGAGGAGGTCTTCTCGAGAGCTCCCGGGCGGATCATCGTGACGAGCTTTGCGTCGAACATCCACCGCGTTCAGCAGGTCGTCGACGCCGCGACGGCGCTCGATCGCAAGGTCGCGCTGGTCGGGCGCTCGATGCGCAAGAACGTCGGCATCGGCAGTCAGCTCGGGCACATCGACCTTCCCGCAGGTGTCGTGATCCAGGCCCGTGAGATCGACGACTTCCGCGACGACCAGCTCGTGATCATCTCGACCGGATCGCAGGGCGAGCCGCTGTCGGCGCTACGGCGGATGGCCTACCGCGACCATCCGCAGGTGCAGCTACACCAGGGCGACACGGTCGTCTTCTCAGCGACGCCGATTCCCGGCAACGAGCGCGCGGTCAACGAGACCGTCGATCGTCTCTACCAGGTCGGCTGCGATGTGATCACGACCCGCGATGCGCCGATTCACGCGTCCGGCCACGGCTATGCCGAAGAGCTAAAGCTGATGCTGAACCTGGTCAAGCCGCGTTACCTGATGCCCTGCCACGGCGACTTCAAGCGACTCAAGCTGCACGGCCAGCTCGGCGAGGCCGTCGGCATCGACCCGGGCGCGATCTTCCAGGGCGAGAATGGGCTCCCGCTCGAGATCGACGAGCGTGGCGCGCGGTTCGGCAAGGCGGAGCGCGCCGGGATGATCTTCGTCGACGGCGTCGACATCGGCGATATCGCCGACGCCGCGTTGCGCGATCGCCGGATGCTCTCAGCGGACGGGATCTTCATCGTCGTCGCGACAATCTCGGAGCAGAGTGGCGGCTCGGTCGCGGACCCCGAGGTGATCTTCCGTGGGGTGCCGTTCATGGACGAGGCTGGAGCGTTGATCGACGAGATCAAGTCCGTCGTCGAGGACTCACTGGAGCGCGCCGTCGGCGACGGCATCCGCGAGCTCGATGTGCTCACCGACACGCTGCACGATCACCTGGCGGCGCTCGTTTACGAGCGCCTGCGCCGCCGCCCGATGGTGCTGCCGGTCGTCGTCGAGGTCTAGAAGCCAGAGACGACCAGTCCATCGGGCGGGATCGGCACCGGTCGTGGATCGGCGCTCCAACCGCCTTTGACCGTTGGTCCAGAGCGTTAGGATTCTGCGTCCCTTGGCGATCCCCAACGGCTTGGCACGTCCAATGCGCTCCGCGCTCGCGACGGCGATCATCAGTCCCAGCGCTGTCGACTGCCACCGCCCGCAGGCGAAGCCGCCCGTCGGGACGGGTAGCGAATGAGCTCCACGGGGTCGAAAACTCCGCGCACGGACCGCTTCTACGGCACGCTCGGGCGGACGGTGGTTCGCTTCCGCTGGGTCGTGCTGGCGTTGTGGATCGTGGCGGTGGTCGTGACGGCGAAGCTGCCGAGTCTCAGTAGCGAGATCAACAACGACAACAGCCAGTTCCTGCCTGCGTCGACGCCGAGCTCGCGTGCCGCGATGCTCGCTACGCCGATCCTCGGCTCGTTCAACGACTCGAGCAACGTGACGATCGCAGCTGCGAGCGGGAGTGGTCCGATCGACGCCGCCGACATCGCGACGCTGGCGCGCCTCGCGGCGAAGGTCAGGACGGTGGCGCACGTGAGCTCGGTTCGTGAGCTAGCCGTCTCGGCTGACGGCCGCTC
>DATAJI010000299.1:0-3512 GCA_036262195.1 Solirubrobacteraceae bacterium | reverse complement strand
CTCGCGGTTCGCACCAGCAAGCAGGTGTTGGACAAGCAGCGAGACTGGTCCGGGTTGGACGCTTGGGAGCGTCAGGCAGAGCTGTTCGCGACCGTGCTCGCGGCTCCCGACGCGATGGAGGGCGCGATCGCGTTCGCCGAGAAACGCCCGCCGAACTGGCAGACAAACTAGCCGCGCCACGCGGCAATCTTCCCTGCGCTGAGGGACTTTTTACCCAGTTGGACCGTAGTCAGCGCTGTTACGGTCACACGCTTCTGCGCCTCAGCCGGACCACACGTACGCCGTTGGTCGCGCTCGCGCTCTTTGCGTCCGCAGCCCCCGCAGCGATAGCGCTCCAGATCCCGGGAGGCGGGGCACGGCGCGCCCACAAAGGTCACACGACGGCCGCGTTGCGCTCCCCGGCGCGTTCCCGCCCGCGCACGATTGCCCGCGTCACGAGCGTGTCGCCCGCGCAGCGTCGGCTGACCCGCGCTCGCCGCCAGATGGCGAGCCGCGATCCCGGCACGCACGGCGGCGACGGACCCAGGCGGCTGAGCATGGCGCTCACGCGGACGGTCCCCGGCGACGTCGCAAAGATCCTGACCGATGGGCTGGCGGCGGCTCCGGCCGACGCACCGGCCGCGGTGGTGCAGGCGATCTGGGCGGGCAACCAGCTGATCGGGCTGCCCTACGTTTACGGCGGCGGGCATGGCAGCTTCACGTCGTCCGGCTACGACTGCTCGGGCAGCGTCTCGTTTGCACTGCACGGCGGCGGGCTGCTCTCCGCGCCGCTCGACTCCGGGCAATACTTCGACTGGGGTCGCCCGGGCAGTGGCAGGTGGGTGACGGTCTTCACCTCAGCGGGCCACGCGTTCGTGGAGATCGCGGGGATCCGCCTCGACACCAGCACCGCCGGTGACCCCGACGGCCTCAGCGGTCCGCGCTGGCGACCGCTACTAGGCTCGACCGACGGTTACGTGGCGCGCCACCCCGCGGGCTACTAGCTAGGCGCCGATCAGCTGGCCCGCGGCCTGCGCCTGCGCCGCGAGAAGCGTGTTGCGCAGCAGGCACGCGATGGTCATCGGACCGACACCGCCGGGCACGGGCGTGATCGCGCTCGCGCGCTCGCGCACCGCGTCGAAGTCGACGTCGCCGACGAGCCCGGACTCCAAGCGTGTGATGCCGACGTCGATGACGATCGCCCCCGGCTTGACCCAGTCGGCCTCGACCATTCTTGGCCTGCCTGTCGCGGCGATCAGGATGTCAGCGCGAGCACACGTCGCCGGGAGATCGCGCGTCCGCGAGTGACAGACGGTCACCGTCGCGTTCTCCGCGAGCAGCAGCTGCGCCATCGGCTTTCCGAACAGATTCGATCGTCCGATCACGACCGCGTCGGCTCCCGCGATCTGCGCGTCGATGCTGCGTAGCAACTCGATCACGCCACTCGGCGTACACGGGCGCAGGCCGTCGCGTCCGAGCGCCAGGAGGCCCGCCGACAGAGGCGTCAGGCCGTCGACGTCCTTGGCAGCATCGACCAGTCCGGTCAGCGCCGTGCCGTCGAGGCCTCCGGGGAGCGGCAGCTGGACGAGGATGCCGCTGACAGCCGGGTCGGCGTTCAGCTCGCCGATCAGCGCGGCCAGCTCGGATGCGCGGATCTCGCCGGGCGGGCGGTGATCGAACGCGACGATCCCCACTTCAGCGCAGGCGCGCTGCTTGCCGGCGACATACACGGCGCTGGCCGCGTCGTCCCCGACCAGAACCGTTGCGAGCCCCGGTGGGCGGCCGTGGGTGGCGACAAAGGCGCTCACCCCTTCAGCGACCTGGGCGCGCAGCGCGGCAGCGACGGCTCGGCCGTCGATGACCCTCGCTCCTGTCTCGCCGGGGCCGCTCAACGACGACTCATCGGCGCGCTGTCCAGCAGCTTCCGCTCGGAGCCGTCGCGGGCGAAGCGCACGACGACGATGCCGCCCGGTTCGAGCGCCGTGACGACGCCATCGCCGAAGGCGGCATGGATCACGTCCTCGCCAAGGCGGTAGCTGACGGCCGGGTCCAGCGTGCTTCGGGCGGCACCGGCGCTCGCCCAGCTCGGGCCTGCGCCGATCGTGGTGCGACGCGTCGAGCCGCCACCGCCACCGAGCGGCGCCACAAAGTCCTCGTTGCGATCGGTCAGCTCGAGCGGCAGCTCGTCGAGGAAGCGACTCCGCAGGCCATAGTGCTCTGTTCCGTAAAGCGACCGGCGCCGGGCGTAGGTGAACGTCAGGTCGCGCATTGCGCGCGTGATGCCGACGTAGCAAAGGCGGCGCTCCTCCTCGAGCGAGCCCTCGTCGAGCGAGCGAGAGTGCGGGAAGATCCCCTCCTCGCAGCCAATGATGAAAACGATCGGGTACTCGAGGCCCTTGGCGTTGTGCAGCGTCATCAGCGTCACGAGCCCCTGGTCGTCGACGCGAGTGTCGGCATCGCTGACGAGCGCCACCTGCTGCAGGAAATCATCGAGCGCACGCACCTCGGCGGTTGCATCGAACTCTCGCGCCACGCCGACAAGCTCCTCGAGGTTCTCGATCCGTCCCTGCGACTCGAACGTACGATCGGCCTCGAGCGCATCGAGGTAGCCGTTGCGGCGCAGCGTTTCCTCGAGCAGCTCGGCGATCGGCGCGCCGCCTGCGGCGAGCGTGCGCAACTCGGCCATCGTGTCCATGAATCGCGTCAGCGCCGTCACCGCGGCGCGCCCGAGTCCCGGCACGCGCTCCGGCTCGGCGGCTACGTCCCAGACCGGCATGCCGAGCGTCGCCGCGTGCGCCAGCACCCGCGACAGCGAGGTCTGGCCGAGCCCGCGCCGCGGGCTGTTGGCGATCCGCGTGAAGCTGATCTCGTCCTGCGGGTTGGCGAGCAGCGAGAGGTAGGCGATCGCGTCGCGGATCTCCGCGCGCTCGTAGAACTTGGTGCCGCCGATCACCTGGTAGGCGATCTCCGCCCGCACGAGCGTGTCCTCCAGCACCCGGGACTGCGAGTTGGTCCGGTAGAAGACCGCCACCTCGGCACGCGAGGTCCCCTCGTCCACCAGCCGCTGGACCTCCCCGGTCACGAACCGGGCCTCGGCATGCTCATCGTCGAGCTCGCGGATCTTGATCGGGTCGCCCTGCCCGATGTCGGTCCACAGCGACTTCGGCTTCTGCCCGCGGTTGTTGGCGATCACCGCGTTGGCGGCGTCGAGGATCGTCTGCGTCGAGCGGTAGTTCTGCTCCAGCTTGACCACGTGGGCGTCGGGGAACGTGTCCTCGAACTCGAGCAGGTTCGTGATGTCCGCCCCGCGGAACCCGTAGATCGACTGCGCATCGTCGCCGACGACGGTCAGGTTGCGGTGCTCGCCGGCCAGCAGCTGCAGCCAGCGGTACTGGGCGTGGTTGGTGTCCTGGTACTCATCGACGAGCAGGTGCCGGAACGCCTGCTGATAGCGCTCGCGGACCTCCGCGAACAGTTCCAGCACGTTGACGGCACGGCCGAGCAGGTCGTCGAAGTCCATCGCGTTGTAACGC
>DATAJI010000298.1:0-5676 GCA_036262195.1 Solirubrobacteraceae bacterium | reverse complement strand
CCATGATGCAGGCGCGCGATCGCGCGCTGGTTGGCGGCCTCGAGCTCGTAGTCGAGCTCCTCACTGATCCGCTCGCGCACCTCGTTGGCGAGCGCCTGAACGTCGAGCTCTGGCGCGAGCAGGCCCATCAAGCGGACGATCATCCCGAAGTTCTGAAGGTCAGCTCGCACCGCCGCTGCCGCGCCGGGGTACTGCACCTTGACGGCCACTTCACGACCGTCGTGGGTCCGTGCGCGGTAGACCTGGCCGATCGAGGCGGCGGCGATCGGCTCGGGATCAAACTCGGCGAAGGTCTCCTCGAGCGGCTCGTCGCGCTCGGATTCGATCACCTTGCGCATCTCGGCGAACGAGACGGTGGGGGCGCTGTCGCGTAGCTCCGCAAGCTTGCGTTGGAACTCGTCGCGGTAAGCCTCGTCGACGAAACCGATGTCGAGGAACGACATCACCTGGCCGAGCTTCATCGCGGCGCCCTTCATCGTCCCGAGCACGGCTACGATCTGCTCAGCCGTCTCAACGTGGCGGCGGGCCAGCGCCTCGTGGCTGGCCTCCTCGCCCCGTGCGACGTTCGCAGCGCGCGTGGCAAGCCGCTTGGCGGCGGTTTCAGCCGCCAGCCGTCCGATCGTCGCCGAGCGACTGAGGCGCGACGTCGGGATGTCCTCGCGGGACACCTGGTCGACCTGGCCTCGCCTCAGCTCACGCGCGTCACGCGTGAGCCCGGCACGATGTCGTCGGTCCCGTCCGGCCAACGGACCCAGGCCTTGTGCCCGCCGTCGTAGTCAGGAGCAAACAGGATCAACGTCGCCGGCTCGCCAAGAGCGACGCAGGCCTCACTGCCCTCACGGTCGAGCCCGCGCCAGATTCTGATGAACGGGTTGTGCGCCCACTCTCGCGAGACGGTCGTCGTCTCGCTGTGCCCTGGCCGGACCTCGACCTCGTTGTCGAGCTCCATCAGCGTGCCCATGATCGAGTCCTTGAGCGCCTGATAGCTGTCGTGCCCTGGCGCGCGAACACCTCCCACTGAGTCCCGGAAGAGCGTGTCGCCGGTGAAGACCGCCCTCGAGCCGTGGTGCTCGACGAGGAACGACAGCATCCCCTTGGTGTGGCCGGGCGTATGGAGCGGGCGTATCACCAGCTCGCCAACCTCGAGTCGCTCGCTCGCCTCGATCGTGCCGTCGACCTGCGGGAACAGATCCCGCTCCAGAGGATGGATCAGGACTCGCGCCTGCGGCCAACGCGCAACGAGCGTCGGAACGCCCCCGACGTGATCGTGATGGTGGTGTGTCAGCAGCACGTAGGCAGGCACCACCTGGTGTCGCTCGGCGACGGTCAGCAATCGCTCGACCGGTTCTCCCGCGTCGATCACGACAGCCGCCCCGCCCGGCCGATCTGCAACCAAATAGCAGTTCGAGAAGTCGGCCCCATTCATCGACCGCTCGATGATCACGCGACCCATCCTCGCAGGCTGGACCCGCCCGCGCAGTGGCCAGAGCGGCATAGACTGTCGCGGTGGCGCTCCTGCACACCTGCTACAGGATCACCGACATCGACCGCTCCGTCGCGTTCTATCGTGCGCTCGGCTTCGAAGAGATCCGCCGCGTGCCGATCCGCGACGAGGCCGTCAACGTCTTTATGAACCAGCCCGGTGACGGCGACGAGCCGCGCCTCGAGCTGACCTACAACTTTGGCGTGCCGAGCTACGAGCTCGGAACCGCCTACGGCCACATCGCGATCGGAGCCAGCGATCTAGACGCGACGCTCGCCGACCTTGCAGAGTTGGGCATCGAGCCCGAGCGTCCGCCTTACACGATCCGCGAAGGCGGCGCGCGCATCTGTTTCGTGCGCGATCCCGATGCCTACCGCGTCGAATTAATAGAGCGCCCGCCGTCCTAGCCCCGCCGTAGCTGCGAGAACATCACGCGAGGACGCGCGCAAGCGGGTTATGCTCGCGACCTTGCAGGACACCGCCGCGCTCGTCGCCGCATACAGCTGAGAGTCGCCGGCCGGCCCTGGTTTCGGCCCGCACGGCGGTGCTCGCCGTCGTGCGCCAGGCCGACGGCCATCGAATCGAGACGGTTGGGCGGTCCGGCGCAAGGGGCCGCTATGCCGGGGTCCTCGGAAAAATCACACGGGGCGCGCTGACTCGGGTTATGCTCGCCACCGCGCGGCCCACGCCGCCGTCCACAGCACTCAGAGGGAGCCCCATTCGACGCTGATAGGGGCGAGCGCTTGCTCCCCGGACGCGAACGAGCAAGCGCGAGTGCTGGCGGCGAGGCGAGGGGCAACGGAGGCATACCGCGGCGCGCTCCGCGTCGAGGTCAAGATTCCACAGCAACGAAAGGTTGGCTAGATATGGCGCTCGGAATTTATTTCCAGCATGGCGGCTTTACCGCAGAGAAGTACGCAGACGCGCTCAGCAAGCTCGACGCGGCCGGGGCCGGGGCACCAGACGGACGCACGCTGCACGTCGCACTCGAGACTGATGGCAAGATCGACGTCTTCGACATCTGGGAGTCCCAGGCGCAGTTCGATGCCTTTGGCCAAACGCTGGTGCCGATCTTGACCGAGCTCGGCGTCGAGCTGAAAGCGCCAATGGTCGCGACGGTCCACAACACGATCTACGGCTGAGGAGTATCGAACGCGGCGTTCCGGCCGACTGCTCGACACGGGACGGTTGGATGCCCCGGCCGCTCTACGGGCTCGCGTCGGCCGCGCGTGCATCGCGCGCTTTGGTGGGCTAGAGCTCGCGCGCGTGGATCGCTGTGCCGTAGGCGCAGATCTCGGTCCAGATCGAGCCGAGCTCGGAGGCGCCAAAGCGAGAGGCGATGATCGCGTTGGCGCCTCCCGGCTGCGTCTCCTCGACGAGCTGTCCCTGGCTAGCGAAGCGCGGGTGGACACTGCACGTCCACGGTCCGCCGGTGCCGCGCGACGCGGTCGGTTGGATCGCCTGGGCGCGCCGTGCCGGGATAGGCCGGCACCACGAGCGGCGCAGGCGCCCGAATCTCTTGCTCCAGCTCGTCCTCGAGGCCAAACGCCGAGCCGCCGCAGTCGATGCGAAAGCGTTTCGGCGCCACACGATCATCGGGCAAGACTGGGACGCCCCACAGCTCGTCCCACCCGAACAGGTCGAAATTACCTGGGTTGAGCAGGATCGCCCGTGGGGCCAGCGGGCAGGTGCTCGCATGGTGGTCGAGGCCACGGCGGATGAAGGCAAGCATCTCGGCTTCGAGCGAGGCCATAAGCGTCAATTTACTCGTCCGAACAGCACGGCCTTCAAGCTCGGCGATCGTCAGTTCAGACGCTCAGTCGCCTTGTCGTGCGAGACGAGCGTGGCGTAGTAGCCGGCGCGCTCGATCAGCTCGTCGTGCGTGCCCCGCTCGACGATCCGGCCGTGGTCGAGAACCACTATCTGATCGGCGTCGCGGACCGTCGACAGCCGGTGGGCGATCGTGAGCGTAGTGCGGCCCTCGGCGAGCTCGTCGAGGGCCTGCTGAACCGCGTACTCGGTCTGCGTGTCGAGGGAGCTCGTCGCTTCGTCGAGGAGGAGTACGGGTGGGTTGCGAAGGATCGTGCGGGCAATCGCCATGCGCTGCTTCTCACCACCTGAGAAGCGGTAGCCACGCTCGCCGACAACGGTGTCGTAGCCGTCGGGCAACGATGAGACGAGGTCGTGGATCCGTGCCGTCCGGGCTGCCGCTTCGATCTCCTCGTCGGTCGCCTCGGGCCGGGCGAAGCGGAGGTTGTCGCGAACCGAAGCGTGGAACAGGTAGGTCTCCTGCGATACGACACCGACCGTTGCGGCGAGCGAGGCAAAGGTCGCGTCGCGGACGTCGACACCGTCGATCGTGACGCGTCCCGCCTGCGGCTCGTAGAGCCGTGCCACGAGATACCCCAGCGTTGTCTTGCCGGCGCCGGTCTCACCGACGATGGCCGTGCGAGTCCCAGCCGGAACGACCACGTTGATGTCCTCCAGCGTCCAAGCCGCGTTCGCGGCGTAGCGGAAGGCGACATCCTCGAGACGGACCTCGCCGAGCAGCTCGTCCGGGCGCAACACGATCGCACCCGGCTTCTCTTCGATGTCGACCGGTAGGTCGAGGTACTCGAAGATCCGATCGAACAGCGCCAGCGAGGCCTCGACGTCGGCACCGACCGAAAGCAGCTGCGCCATTGGGAACAGCAGCCGGGTCTGGAGCGTCGTGAACGCGACGATCGTGCCCAGCGTGATCGCGGCACCACCGACGTGCTCACCGGCGAGCCAGTAGACGATCGCGGGCTGGATCGAGAAGACCATGTTGATCGTCGACATCAGCCAACGACCGGCCATCCTGGAGTGGACTTCGAGGCCGGCGACGCCGTCTGACTCCGCGGTGAACCGCTGCGCGAGGTCCTCGCTGCGACCCATCGTCTTGCCGAGCATCATCCCGGACACCGACAGAGACTCGGCGACGAGCGCCGAGATGTCGGCGAGGCCGCTCTGGAGGCGGCCCGTGATGGCACGCCGCTCGCGACCTACTCGGCGCGTCATCCAGACGAACAACGGCAACAGGCCGAGCGAGATCGCCGCGAGCTGCCAACTGAGCAGCGCCATCGCGATCGTCGTCGCGATGACCGTAGTCGCGTTCTGCGCGATCGTCGTCGCTGTGCTCGTCGCAACGTTGTCGATCCCGCCGATGTCGTTGGCAATGCGCGACTGGACCTCGCCCGCGCGCGTCCGCGTGAAGAAGGCCATCGACATCCGCTGCAGGTGGCGGTACACGGCGACCCTGAGGTCATGCATCACACGCTGGCCGACCTCGGTCGAGACATAGGTCTGCACGACGCTCAGTGCAGCGGTGGCGATCGCGATCGCGATCATCCCGCCGACCAGCTCGCTCAACAACGTTGTGTCGTGGTGAAGGATGCCCTTGTCGAGCACGTCGCGCAGGAGGAACGGCGAAAGCATGCCGAGGCCCGAGGAAACGACGATCAGCGCGAGCACCCAGGCCAGGCGCCAGCGATAGGGCGCGAAGAGACGCACGATGCGGTGCGTATCGCGCTCCCGACTAGGGTCCAGCAGCGGCGGTGGCGGCTCGCTCGGCCCGAGCACGCGGCGGCCTCCGCGTGCCCCACTGCCGCTGCCGCCCGCCCCGCGACCGAGGCCAAGGCCGCTCATTCCGTGGCCGCCGGAGCCGTGATCGACGCTCATCGGCTCTCCTCGACGAGGCGCTCGAGCAGTCCGAGCGCGCGGTCGAGCGCGGCGAGCTCGTCCCGGTCGAGCGCGCTCAGCGCCCGGCCGAGATAGGCGTCGCGCCGTGTGCGGCTCGTTGCCAGCAACGACCTGCCGGCATCCGTGACTGCCACGCGGTGGGAGCGCCCGTCGCGCGGATCGGCAGCGCGCTCGACAAGACCGCGGCGCTCGAGGATCGCGATCAGACGAGTTGCGGTAGGACGTTTCACGTCCTCGACCTCGGCCAGCTCGCTAGGCGTGAGCGGACCACGACGTCCGATCAATCCGAGCGCCGACTCGAGCGAAGGCGACAACCCGCTTGCGGCGTGGCGGCGCAGGCGACGTGACAGGCGGACGACCGTGCGGCGCAGACGGGCTGCCAGCTCGGCGGACGTCGTGGCATCTGTGAGCGTGCTCATATAGTTAGCGTTGCTAACTATATCGGCTCTGGGGCTCTGGTCGAGCGCGTACCC
>DATAJI010000297.1:0-5330 GCA_036262195.1 Solirubrobacteraceae bacterium | reverse complement strand
GACGTGCGCGTCGAATACCTCGTGCAGTTCGCCTTCATGGGCGCCGCCTATGCGAGCGCCGTGCTCGGCATCGCGCGCCCGCGCGTCGGTCTGCTGTCGAACGGCATCGAGCCGGAGCGCGGCAGCCAGCTTGTTATCGAGGCCCATGAGGCGCTGCTCGAACGCACCGCCGATAGCGACGCGCTGACGTTCGTCGGCAACGTCGAGGGCAACGGCCTGACAGAAGGGGTCGTCGACGTGGCTGTGACTGACGGCTTTACGGGCAACGTCACCTTGAAGGTGATCGAAGCCGTCTCCCAGACGATGCTCGTGACGATTCGCGACATCGCGCAGGCCTCGACGCGCGGCAAGCTCGGTGGCCTTCTGCTCTCGGGCGGCCTGCGGCCGTTCGTGGAGGAGATCGATCCCGAAGGCCAAGGCGGCGCTTACCTGCTGGGTCTGCGCCAGCTCGGTGTCGTCGCGCATGGCAGCTTCACGCGTCACGGCATCGCCCGCGCGATCCTGCGGGCGCGACTCGGCGTCGAGGAAGACGTCGTTGGTCGCACGCACCGAGCACTCGAAGCGGCTGGGGCACTGCGCCCGCGGGCTGGCGTGCCGGCCGCGTCCTGAGTCGCCGCTATCGTGAGCTGTTGCCGATGACTGGCGACGAGGTTCTCGAGCTGATCCGCACGCACCTGTCCGACGAGCTCGGCATCGATCCAACGCGGATCGAGCCGCAGACGCGTTTCAGGGAAGACCTCTCGATCGACTCGCTCGACCTGTACACGATGATTCAGGAGCTCGAGGACACCTACGGCATCGCGATCAGCGATGAGCAGGCCGTCGGACTCCAGACCGTCGGGGCGACCATCGATTTCGTCCGCTCCCACGATTCTGACCACTGAAGCTCCTCCGCGACCTGCTGGGCGAGTTGCCCGGGGACCTGCACCGCCAGGTGTTCACCCACGCCTCGTGGACACAGCGACGCAGCGACTCATACACGCGCCTGGCGTTTCTCGGCGACAGCGTCCTAGCGCTCGCGGTGACGGCACATCTCTACCCGCGGCTCGAGGCCGAGCACTTCGGTGCGGGACGGCTCACGAAGATCCGCGCCCAAGCCGTCTCGGGTCCCTCGTGTCGTGTCGTCGCCGAGGAGCTTGGCGTCGTCGAGTTGCTGCTCGCGGCGGCGCCGCCGGAGGCTGCGCCGTCCGCCACGGCTGTGGTCGAGACGGAGCGCGTCCTGGCATCGGTGATCGAGGCGGTGATCGGGGCCTGCTACCTGCAGTTCGGCTACGAGCGCACGGCGGCGGCGGTCGTCGAGGCATTCGCGACCCAGATCGACGAGGCGCTCGAGCACCCGGTCGATTTCAAGTCGACGCTGCAGGAGCGTCTCGCCCGCCACGGCCAGGTCGTCCAATACGAGGTGATCGAGCAGCACGGGCCGCCGCACGATCGGATGTTCATCGTCGAGGCCCGCTCCGGCGAGGGCGAGTCACTCGGCCGCGGAGCAGGCCGCAGCAAGAAGCACGCGGAGCAGGGCGCCGCACGCCTGGCCCTCGAAGCAGCCGGTTGGGGGCCGGAGAGCGGTGCCGAGGAGACTGCCAGCAAACGTCGCGGCAGGTGATCGGATGCACCTGAAAGCGATCACGATCAAGGGCTTCAAGTCCTTCCCCGATCGAACCCGACTCGCTTTCGGTGAGGGCGTCAGCGTGATCGTCGGCCCGAACGGGTCGGGCAAGTCGAATATCACCGACGCGGTGCTCTGGGCGCTAGGCGAGCAGTCGCCGCTCGCCGTTCGCGGCCAGTCGATGCAAGACGTGATCTTCTCGGGCGGGCGCGGCGTGCAGGCGCGCGGGGAAGCCGAAGTAGAGCTCGTGCTCGACAACGAGGATGGGGTTATCGGCGTACCCGCGAGCGAGATCTCGATCTCGCGGCGCCTAACTCGGGCGGGCGAAGGCGAATACCGCGTAAACGGCGCGCGCTGCCGGCTCATCGACGTGCTCGAGCTGCTCTCCGACACGGGCCTCGGCAAGGAGGCCCACTCAGTCATCTCGCAAGGGCGCGTGGAGTCGATCGTTACCTCAAAGCCGCGTGACCGGCGCCAGCTGATCGAGGAGGCGGCCGGGCTCGGCAAGCATCGAAAGCGCCGTCGGCGGGCGCAGCTGAAGCTGGAGCGCACCGCCGAGAACCTCGACCGGGCGCTCGACGTCGAGCGCGAGGCGCGTTCGCGGCTGCAGCCGCTGAAGCGCCAGGCCGAGGCCGCCGAATTGCACGAGCGTCTCGAGCGTCAGTCGCTGGAGGCGCGCTGGACGCTCGCGCGCGAGGAGTTGCGCCGGCGTCGCGAGCGGCTCGCGGTCGCTGAGCTCGCGGCCGGCGAGGCGCGGCGAGCCCGCGACGATCTTCAGGGCGAGCTCACCGCAGTGGCCGAGCGCCGCCAGCAAGCCGAGTTCGCGCTCACGAGCCGGAGCCTGCGCCACGACGAGATCGCCGGCCGCGCGTTTGCCGCGCGCGCGTCCCATGACCGCGTCGAGCTGCGCCGCGAACAGGCGCGCGAGCTCGCGCTGCGCCTCGCCGCGCGCGGTGAGCGGCGCGAGGCCGAGCAGACGGCGTTGGCGGCGCAAGCCGGCACCGAGGAACCCGGCGGCGCGAAGCGGATCGATCAGCTCGAGGCCGAGCTGGCCCTGCTCGCGCACGAGAGCGACGAGCGACTCGCGCTCGAGCTGGCGGAGCTCGCGCAGCACGTCGCGGAGGCGGCCAGCGAGGTTGCGTCGCTGGCTGGCACGCGCGAGCACCGCGCTGCCGAGCGCGAGACCGCGGACGCACAGGCTAAGGCTGCCCGGGAGTCCGTGCGGGAAGCCGAGCGAGCGGTCGAGGAAGCGCGGCGCGAGTCGGCGCGCGTGGGGGCCGAGCTCGCGGCCGCGAACCAGTTCCTGCGAAGCCATGCCGGCGGCGGCAGCAGGCCGGAGGCGCTCGAGCGGCGGATCCAAGTACGCGCCGGCTACGAGCTGGCGCTCGCGGCCGCCCTCGGCGGTCGGCTCGGCGCGCTGATCGCAAGCGACCGGGGTGGCGCCGAACGGCTACTCGAGGGAGCGGGCGAGGACGGCGCACGCGCGCTTGTTGCCGGGAGCTCCGCAAGTCCCGCGCAGGGACCCTCGCCGGCCGCGGGTGCCGAGCGCCTGATTGAGCTCGTCAGTGGCGAAGAGGATGCGCTCGAAGTCCTCGCGCGAGTACTCGCCGACACCTGGGTCGTGGCGGAGATCGCGAGCCTGCCGGAGGGCTTTGCCGGCGTCGCCGTGACGCGATCGGGTCGCGTCTGGAACGCGGCGCTCGGTGAGCTCACGCAAGCGCCGAGCGGCGGACGCGAGCGTGCGCTCGAGCAGCGCAACCGCCGCGACGCGCTGATCGCCGAGGCGGAGCTCGCCGCGCAGGCCGAGCAGCGCGCGATCGCCGACGCAGCCGCGGCACAGAGCGCTGCGCAGCAGGCGCTCGACCAGCGCGAGACCGCCGACGGTCTGTTGCGCATCGCCGAGCGCGAGCATGCCGAGGGCGTGGAGCGCGAGCGCCTCGCGGCCTGGCTGATCGAGCAGCGGCGGATCGCCCCGGACGGCGGTGAGCTCGCGGTGCGCCGGGCGGAGCTCGACGGGGAGCTGGCCGCTGAGCGCCGCGCGGCTGAGCGCGTCGAGCGCGAGGTTTCTTCGCGCGAGCATCGCAGCGCGACGCTCGCGCGGGGAGCCGAGATCGACGCCATGCTGCGGCCACAGCTCGAGCGCTTCGAAGCGGTGCTCGTGCTCGTCGTCGGCGCTCTCGAAGAGCGCCTCGCCGCGCTCGAGGAGGAGCTCGCGGCGGACCGTGCGGCCGGAGAGGCGCTCGCCGGCGAGCTGCGGACCTGCACCGGCGAGGAGGCCGGCTTGCAAGCACGCCTGCGCGAGCGCAGCGACGCCCTCACGACCGCCGAGGTTCAGGCCCAACAGGTGCGCGATCAGGCGGCTGAGTGCGATCTCGAGCTGCAGGGACTCGCCGGCCGGCTCGGCCTCGACGCGCTACCCGGGGAGGAGCCGCTGAGTGAGGCCGATCGCGACGGACTGCTCGACCGCGTGCAGCGACTCGCCCGCCGCCGCGAGCAGCTCGGGCCGGTCAACCCGCTGGCCGCCGAGGAGTATCGCGAGGCGCTCGAGAGGGCAGATGAGCTGGAAGCGCAGCGCACTGATCTCGAGGCCGCAATCCGTGAGTTGACGCTCTTGATCCGCGACACCGACCGTCAGATCAGTGAGAGCTTCGATACGACTTTCCTGGCTGCGGCGCAGAACTTTGAAGATCTGATCGAGGACGTCTTCCCCGGTGGCCGAGGCCAGCTGCGTCTCGTGAGCGACGACAGCGCGCCGCGCCCGGTCCTGGGCGGGCAGGAGCCGGGCACCACCAGCGGCGAGGAGGCGGCCGAAGCGGAGGCGGAGCTCGCGGAAGCGCTTAGCGATGGCGAGGGCCCAACCGACACGCTCGGCGTCGAGATCGAGGTCACGCCGGCCGGCAAGTCGATGAGGCGCCTATCACTGCTCTCGGGCGGGGAGAAGTCGATGACCGCGATCGCCTTCCTGTTCGCTGTCTTCCTGGCACGACCCTGCCCGTTCTACATCCTCGACGAGGTCGAAGCGGCGCTCGATGACCTCAACATCGACCGCTTTCTCGCGCTGCTGCGCCGTTACAGCAACCGCGCCCAATTCATCGTCGTGACCCATCAGAAGCGGACGATGGAGGCCGCCGACTGGCTCTACGGGGTGTCGATGGGCGGCGACGGCGTCTCCAAGGTCGTCTCGCGGCGACTCGGCGAGGCCGGCCTGCGCGAGCTCGACGGCTTGGAAGCCGAGGACGACGTCGCGGCATTATCCGCGGCTGACGCGGCGTAGATGCCTGATTACGCGACCGTCTAGGCTGACGGGAGTGGCGCGCGACTGGGACGAGCTCTTCCCCGTTGCGCAGAAGCGCCGAGGCACGTCGGCGGCTCCCGACGAGGTGGACGAGGCTGAAAGCGCCGGACCCCGCGGGCTGGCACGGTTGCGTGCGAGCCTGCGCGCTACGCGCCAGGCGCTCGGGACGGGGGTCGGGGCGGGCTTGCGCAAGACGCTGGCCGACCACGATTGGGAGGCGCTCGAAGAGTCGCTGATCCTTGCCGACGTTGGCGCGCCGGCGGCGGCCGAGATCAGCCAGAGCCTCGAGGCGACGGTCCGCCGCGAGCGACTTGACAGCGACGCGCTCCGCGCGAGGCTCGTCGAACTGTTGGCCGAGCAAGCTAGGGGCCGCGATCAGGACGGGCAGCCGCTGCAGGCAACGATCGACCTGCGACCACAGCCGACCGT
>DATAJI010000296.1:0-4073 GCA_036262195.1 Solirubrobacteraceae bacterium | reverse complement strand
GAGGTGATCGTCTGCGCTGACGGGTGCAGCGACGCCACGGCTCTCCGCGCCCGCGAAGCCGGCGCCGACGTGGTTCTCGACCTCGAGCGCGCTGGCAAGATCCCCGCGCTCGACGCCGGGGTGGCGGCATCGAGCGGCGCGCTGCTCGTCTTCTCCGACGCCAACGTGGCGCTCGAGCGCGACGCGCTCAGGCGGCTCGTCGAGGCGTTCGCCGATCCGCAGGTCGGCTACGCCTGCGGCCAGGTCCGCTTCGTCCAGGCCGGGGAGGGACCGCGAGCTGACAACCAGGAGGGGCTCTACTGGCGCTACGAGATGGCGGTGCGCTCGCTCGAGTCGCGGGTCCGCTCGGTCACGGCCGGCAACGGCGGCATCCAGGCGACGCGCCGCGACGCCTATGTCGTGATCGATCCACGGATGGACCACGACATCTACCTGCCATTCCACATGGTCAAGCAGGGCCTGCGCGCGATCTACGTTCCGCAAGCGCTCGGTGTCGAGAAGATGGTTCCCTCGATCGGCGGAGAATTTGCCCGCAAGCGGCGCTTCATGAGTCACGTCTGGATCACGGTCCTGCGAGGCGGCATGCTCTCGCCGGTCGGCTACGGACTGCGCTACAGCCTGATGATCCTCAGCCATCGCGTGCTCCGCTACAGCGCGAGCGCGCTGCACGTCATCGCGTTCGCGGCGAACGCCCTGCTGCTCGGCCGCGGCATCGTCTACGACGTCTGCTTCGCCGTCCAGATCGCGCTGCTCGCCGCGGCACTGCTGGCGGGGGTGGTCCGCCTGCGCCCATTCCGCGTGGCCCGCTACTACGTCGCGATGAACGCGGCGATCACGCTCGGCCTGTGGGACTTCCTGACCGGCGAGACGGCGACCTGGTGGGAAGCCCCGGAGGGCACGCGTTGATCCGCCGAGCGATCGACGTCGCCGTCGCCGCGACCGTGCTGGCGCTCGCCTCGCCGCTACTGGCGCTCGCGGCGATCGCGATCGCGATCGAATCGCGGGGTGGCGTGATCTACCGCCAGCGTCGCGTCGGGCGCGACGGCGCCGAGTTCGACGTGCTCAAGCTGCGGACGATGGTCGCCGGCGCGGAGCAGCTGGGCGCCGGATTGTGGGTTGACGCCGGCGATCCGCGGATCACGCGCGTCGGCGCGCTACTGCGGCGGAGCTCGCTCGACGAGCTGGCGAACCTCTGGAACGTGCTGCGCGGCGAGATGTCGCTGATCGGGCCGCGCCCGACGGTGCCCGAGCAGGTTGCCGTCTACAGCGAGCGTCAGCTCGGCCGCCTCGCGATCCGTCCCGGGATCACCGGCTGGGCGCAGGTCAACGGTCGCGCGGCGCTGCCGTGGGGTCAGCGGATCGAGCTCGACCTCTACTACATCGAGCACCGCTCGCTCTCACTCGACCTGCGGATCATCGCCCGCACGCTGCCGATGCTGATGCGCGGCGGGGACCTCTATCGCGGCGAAACGGGCGGCTGGGATCTGCCGCCGGTCGCGGCCGACGACCCGCCGCCGCCTGCCGGTGACGCTTCCCCGCCACGCACGTAGCGGACGCCCGCGCCGATCAGCAGCAGCGTCATCAGCACCGCGCTCGACACGCACCACTCGCAGATCTCCTGCAGCGTGAAGACCTCGCGGTAGGTCAGATAGCCGCTGAAGACGAAGCCGAACAGCGTCACACCGAGCGTCGCCACGCGGCTCGCCTCGCTGGCCCCGACCAGCAGCGAGGCGAGGATCAGCACGTAGCCGATCAGGCCAAGCAGCGCCACAGGAATCCCGAGGACATGCGAGTAGATCGATGACTGAACCTGCGCGCAGGGGTTGTTCTTCGCGGCACAGAGCACGGTCAGGTGGCCGTAGTGGGTAGCGGTCAGGTAGCTGGCGATACCCAGCCCGATCAGGCCGAGCACGACCATCGCGCGCCAGAGGATCCGGTCACTCATCTCTGTCGTAGGTTAGCCAGCGCGCAACCATCTAGGCTCGCAGCGCGTGCGCTCGCTCAGCCCGACCGACGAGGACCAGCCGATCGTGCTCGACGACGACCTCGTGATCGAGGCTGACGCAGCGCTCGTCCTTCCGCGCCTCCCGGACGGCGCTTTCGAGCTGATCTACATCGACCCGCCGTTCAACACCGGCCACCCGCAGCGGGCCCGCCGGATGACCGTCGAGCACGACGAGCTGGCCGGCGATCGCACCGGCTTCGGTGGCCGGCGCTACCGCACGCGCTCGCTCAGCGACATCGCCTACCCCGACAGCTTCGCCGACTACAGCGCCTTCCTGCGCCCAAAGCTCGAGCGCTCGCGCGAGCTGCTCGCCCCCGAGGGCACGCTCTATGTCCACCTCGACTACCGCGAGGCGCACTACGTCAAGGTCGCGCTCGACGAGATCTTCGGCCGCGACTGCTTCCTCAACGAGATCATCTGGGCCTACGACTACGGCGCCAAGCCGGCGCGCCGCTGGCCAGCCAAGCACGACACGATCCTCGTCTACGTCCGCGACCCGCGCCGGCACCTGTTCGACGCGCAGGCCGTCGAGCGCGAGCCCTACATGGCCCCGGGGCTCGTCAGCGCCGAGAAGGCGGCGCGCGGCAAGCGACCGACCGACACTTGGTGGCACACGATCGTGCCGACTAACGGCAGCGAGCGGACCGGCTACCCGACCCAGAAACCCGAGGGCGTGCTGCGCCGGATCGTCGCCGCCTCGTCGCGTCGCGGCGGCTGGTGCCTCGACTTCTTCGCCGGCTCGGGGACGCTCGGCGCCGTCGCTGCGAAGCTCGACCGCCGCTACGTGCTCGTCGACTCGAACCCCGAGGCGATCGCGGTCATCCGGGCGCGGCTGAATGAGTAGGCCCCGGCGCATGCGCCGGGGCCCGGAACGGTGCATGCACCGTTCCGCCCGGGGGGTGCATGCACCCCCCGGGAACTAAGCCGTCGCTGCGGCCCGCTTCTCTTTGATCTGCTCGAAGCGCTTCTCCCAGTCCAGGTGGCGGCGCTTGGCGTCGCCGATGAACGGGGAGAAGGCGATCGCCCAGAGCACGAGCCAGTTGACGGCCTTTGCCGGCTGGCGCAGCGGGCGGACGAAGTCGACGAACAGGACGACGCGGGTCCCGTCGGTCTTGTTCCAGGCTTCGTGCTCGTAGGTGTCGTCGAAGATCATCGATTTGCCCTCGGCCCAGTGGCGCGTCTCGTGCTCGACGCGGATCGCGCACTGCTCGGCCGGCTCGGGGATCAAGAGGCCGAGGTGGTAGCGCATCACGCCCTTGTAGGGCCCGCGGTGCGCCGGCAGGTGCTTGCCCGGGGCGAGGATCGAGAAGAACGCGGTTTTCATCCCGGGGATCTGCTTGCACAGGCGGGCGGTCTGCGGGCAGCGCTTGCAGTTGGCCTCCGACTTGAAGCCGTAGCCGTAGAGGAAGTAGGTCTTCCAGCGGTCGTCGGTCGTCATCGTCGCCTGGTCGACCGAGATGTCCTGGAAGTTCGGCAGGTGCTCCTGGTCGGTCAGCACGCCGTCGAGCTCGTGGCGGATCTTCTCCCAGTTGGCTTCGAGCCGCTGCGCCCAGGGGAAGGTCTCGACGTCGAAGAACGGTTGGTCGCCGACGAGCGAGGAGCGCCCCAGCCAGCGCTCGAGGGGCTCGAGCGCACGCTCGCCGAAGGCGACGGTCAGCGTGACGATCCTCTCCCGCAAGCTCGCCATCTCGCCGCGGATCCTAGCGGGCGGTGCTGGTGGTGCCCGCTAGTGGTGCTTGTGGTGCCTCGCGACGTGGATCACGGTGACGGTGATCGTCGACTTGACGCCGTTCGCGTTCGACGCGACCGCGGTGATCGTGTGCGGGCCGGGCGAGAGGCTGCCCGCGCCGTCCCAGTTGATCTCGCCGCTCAGCTTGCCGTTGGCGTAGTGCGCGTCGATGCGGTTGAAGTTGAGGATCGTCTTGCCGTCGTGCTGGAGCGCGATCTGGGAGATCTTGTCGCCCGGCGCCTTGCCGTTGACGGTCGCCGTGACGCGCAGCATCAGCCGCCCCCTGTAGTGCTCATCGTTCGTCGGGTCTTCGAGGTGGAGCGTCGGTCCGGCGAAGTT
>DATAJI010000295.1:0-2186 GCA_036262195.1 Solirubrobacteraceae bacterium | reverse complement strand
GTCCGGGTAAGCGCCGCCGCAACCGAGATCCCCGGGCGAATCCGCTTCGAGGTGCTCGATACCGGAATCGGAGTCGACCCGGCGATGCTCGAGCGGATGTTCGAGCCGTTCATGCAGGCCGACGTCTCGACAACCCGCAAGTACTCAGGGAACGGGCTCGGTCTCGCGATCGCGAAGGAGCTCGTGGAGCTCATGGGAGGCACGATCGACGCCAAGAGCGAGCTCGGCACCGGGAGCCGATTCTGGTTCGAGCTGCCTCTCGCAGCGGCGGCTAGCGCGCTCACATCGCCGCGCGAGCACGGCACCAACGTTGGTCAACGTTCGCCGGAGCATCATGGCGCGCTGGTGCTGGTGGTCGAGGACAGCCCCGTCAACCGCGTTGTCGCTGTCGGCGTCCTCGAGCGCTGCGGCTACCACGTTCACGTCGTCAACGACGGACGCGAAGCCCTCCAGGCGCTTTCGATGCAGCGCTACGACGCGGTCCTGATGGACTGCCAGATGCCCGATGTCGACGGCTATGAGGCGACTGAGGAGCTTCGGCGACGTGAGCGAGGCGGCGCCTATCACACCCCGGTGATCGCGATGACGGCGCACGCGATGGTCGGCGACCGCGAGCGCTGCCTCGCGGCTGGCATGGACGACTACCTGAGCAAGCCGGTTCGCTCGCAAGCGCTCGCCGAGACACTCGCGCGTTGGATCCCAAGCGCCGGTGAGCGAAGGGAAGGCGCTACCAACGGCAGCCCGCACAACGGAGACGAGCGAGAGATCGCATGACCCACCGGATCAGACATCTCATTCGGACACAAAACTCCGCAGATCGGCCGCAGCTGCCGATTAACGGCTAGCGACAGCGAGGCGGACCAGCAGATGAGCTCAAGACCAGTCAGCGATGGACCCACGCAGCTAGCGTTCACCAGCTCGCAGGCGGCCGCCTACCTCGGCGTGTCGCTGGCAACCGTGCGCCGCTGGAGCAACGACGGCTACCTGCACGGATACCGGACGCCGGGCGGGCAGCGACGGTTCTCGCGCGAGCAGCTCGACGCGTTTCTACGCTCGCTCAGCGGCGACGGCGACGATACGCTGTCGGCGGCTTAACTACCGCGAGCCCGAGATCACCGCGCACACGAGTGCGCCGCGTTCCCGGGCAGACGGTTAGGAAGTATGCGCTGCTGCAGTTAGCGAGCCTGTCGCCAGCTGCGTCTGGGGCCTCAATGAACGCCCGGCATCTCAATACCTCCCGGTCTCTTTGGACGGGTGTTGCGTGTCAAACCTACGCATTCCGCCGCAAGTGTGTCATACCGACGTATCTCGGTGCAATCCTTGTCGGCCCTGCAAGCATACTTGCAAAGCTGCGTAAATGCACGCAGCTCTCCACAATCCGCTAGTCCGTGCCTAGCCGCCGCGCGCAAAAGACGCCGCGACCGAACAGCCGGCTAGGCTCGTCGCCTTCAGTGGCAGCCGTTTTGCGACACAACCGGCCGCTTCGCCGCCTACTAGCGGCATGGCTACAGTCCTGCCTCGGCACGGGCGCCGGGTATGTGGCGCTACTGCTGCTCACCTACCGCTACCTGCATACGTCGTGGGCGATCGCAGCCGTCCTGCTCTGCGAGTTCCTGCCGCAGATCGCGCTCGGCTCGCCCTTTGGAGCTTTGGCCGACCGCCACTCCAAGCGGCGTCTCATCGTGATCGCGAACCTGCTCCAGGCCGTCGCGTTCGCGGGTCTCGCTCTCGCTCACACCGCCGTGCCGATCCTCGGGCTCGCGCTGCTGGCTGGGTTGGGGAACGCGCTCCAGCGCCCGGCGTTGCGCTCAGCGCTACCGGATGTTGCGGGTGGACAAATACAGGTCGCCGCAGCGCTGTATGACACCTGCCGCTGGATCGGGCTGACCGCCGGACCAGTCATCGCCGCCGGCCTGTTCGCGCTGTCCGACGTGGCGCTGCCGCTGGCACTGAACGGTCTCAGCTTCCTGATCGCCGCCGCCGTCATCGCCACGATCGGGTTCGGTGCATCGCCAAATCCGGCATCGCCCCACGCCGCCAGAAGCTCGGGCGTGCGGGCTGGACTGAGCGAGGCCTTGGCGGCGTGGCCAGCGGTGGCGGCGGTCCTCGCCTGCTCGGCTGGGTGGATCGTCGGAGCCGGCATGCTCAACGTCTGCGAGCCGATCCTCGCCAGGAGAGTCCTCCAC
>DATAJI010000294.1:0-8282 GCA_036262195.1 Solirubrobacteraceae bacterium | reverse complement strand
TCGCGCATCGAGAACGGCTTCGTGATGTAGTCGTCCGCGCCGAGCTCGAGGCCGAGGACCTTGTCGATCTCCTCGGCCTTCGCGGTGAGCATGATGATCGGCACCGAGCTCGTCGCGCGCAGCTTGCGGCAGACCTCGAGGCCGTCGACGTGGGGCATCATCACGTCGACGGGCTCGAGGTCTGCCGCAAGCTGCGCGCCAGCAGCTCGGTCCCGATCATCATGCTGACGGCGAAGGCCGAGGAGATCGACAAGGTTCTCGGGCTCGAGCTCGGCGCCGACGACTACATCACGAAGCCGTTCTCGATGCGCGAGTTCCGGAGCCGCGTCAAGGCCGCGCTGCGCCGCGCCTCGATGCGAGCGGCCGCGGCGCAGAGTGCGGCCGACGAGGGCGCCGAGCCGCTGATCGCCGGGGACCTGGCGATCGACTTCGCGAAGCGCGCGGTCCGCCTCCACGGCGAGCTCGTGCGGAGCACGTTCGTCGAGTTCGAGATCCTGACGACGCTCGCGCGCCACCCGGGACGGGTCTTCAGCCGCGAGCAGCTGCTCGAGCAGATCTGGGGCGACTACGCCTACCGCGACCCGCGGACGATCGACGTCCACATCCGTCACTTGCGCGAGAAGATCGAGCGTGACGCGAAAGAGCCCGAGTACCTTTACACGGTCCGCGGCGTCGGGTACCGCTTCCGCGACTAGCAGCGATGGCACCCCGCCGGCGCATATGGGCGATGCTCGGCTCGATCCGCACGCGCCTCGCGATCTTCTTCTTCCTGATCACGCTGATCGCCGTGTCCGTGGTCTATGTGTACGTGACTCCGTCGCTGCAGTCGCGCCTCGAGCAACAGCAGCTCAACGACCTGAAGAAGCTGACCAGGAGCGTCAACTCGACCAGGCTCACCGCCCAGCTCACCAAGCTGGCCAGCGAGGAAAGTACCCACCAGCCCAAGCGGCAGAAACTGAAGCCCGACGCGAGCGCGATCGAGAGGAAGCGCGCGCAGCAGGCCTACTCGGGCGAGGTGCAGACGCTCTCCGCCTACCAGGCGGAGGTGAGGAACACGTTCGCCACGCTCGCCACGCGGACGGGTGCCAAAACCGTTGCGCTGCTGCAGGTTCAGCGGGCAGCGAACGGGAGCTACCAGGCACAGGCACCAGTCCCCTTCTACCCAACGCCGCCGCGAAACGAGCAGCTGCTCGCGCAAGTGAGCATCACGGCTGCTTCGACGGGCAAGATCTACCCTAAGGCGTACAGCTCGAGCCTCGGCTTCGTCGCGGTACCCGTTCCGAAGCAGGCCTACGTCTTCGTCTACAGCGTGTCGTTCAGTGACGTCAAGGCGGACGTCGTGCTGATCCGCAAGCGCATTCTAGTCGCCGCCGCAATCGCTCTGGCAGTCGTGCTTCTCCTCGGCGTCCTCGTGGCCCGGGCGATCACGGTGCGCGTGCTGCGTCTCGAGCAGGCCGCCCAGCGGGTCGCACGAGGCGACCTCACGGCCCACTTCGAGGTCGACGCCCATGACGAGCTCGGCCAGCTGGCGGCAGCGCTCGCTCACATGCAGAGTCAGCTGCTCGAGCTCGAGAACGCGCGACGGCGCTTCATCGCGACGGCTTCGCACGAGCTGCGTACGCCGATCTTCTCGCTCGGCGGCTTTCTCGAGCTGATCCAAGACGAGGAGCTCGACGAGGAGACACGACGGCAGTTCGTCGGCCAGGTGCGCGAGCAGGTAGCGCGGCTCGGCAAGCTCGCGACCGGCCTGCTCGACCTCTCGCGGCTCGAGGCCGGCTCGGTCGACCTCGAGCCAACGCCAACCGACATCGGCGTGCTCTCGCGAGCGGTCGCCGCCGAGTTCGTGCCGGCGCTCTCGCTGCATCAGTCGGCGCTCGACCTGAAGCTACCCGAGACGCCGTTGCGGGCGGTGGTCGATCCGGACCGCGTCGCCCAGCTGCTGCGGATCCTGATCGACAACGCGATCACGCACACGCCGGATGGCACGACGGTCACCGTCGGCGTCGGCAACGGAAATGGCATGGTCCGCCTCAGTGTCGCCGACAACGGGCCCGGAATCCCGAAGGACGCCGTCGGGCGGATCTTCGAGCCGTTCTACAGCGCCGACGGCGTCCAGGGAGCGGGACTCGGCCTGGCGATCGCGCGCGAGCTCGCCGAGCGCCTCCACGGCGTGCTCGAGGTCGACTCCGCCGGCGGCGCGACGGTGTTCACGCTAACCCTGCCGGGCGAGGAAGCCTGAGATCCGGGTATCGTCGCCTGTTGTGAGCGAAGAGCGGCGGCGACTGGTGCTCGTCTCGAACCGTGGCCCAGTCACGTTTGAGGCCGACGGCTCGGTCTCGCGCGGCGGCGGCGGGCTCGTCACCGCGCTCACCGGGCTTGCCTCGCACCGCGAGGTGGTCTGGGTCGCCTCGGCGATGACCGAGCACGATGCCGCGGCTGCGGCGCGCAACGGACAACGCCCGTTCGAGGTCCGCTCGCCGACCGGCGGGACCTACCTCGTGCGGCTCGTCGAGTCAGATCCCGAGGCCTATGAGCGCTTCTACAACATCTTCGCCAACCCGATGCTGTGGTTCATCCAGCACTACCTGTGGGATCTGTCGAACGCGCCTGACATCCGTCGCAACGAGATCGAGGCTTTCGAGTTCGGCTACAACGTCGTCAACGAGGACCTAGCCCGCGTCGTCGTCGACGAGATCGCCGGCGTCGAGGAGCCGGTCGTGATGGTTCATGACTATCACCTGTACACGCTTCCGGAGCTCGTGCGGCGCGCCCGTCCAGACGCGTTCCTGCACCACTTCATCCACATTCCGTGGACGCAACCGGACGCCTGGCGGGTGCTGCCGACGCGGATCCGCCAGGAGCTCTACGCAGGCCTGCTCGCGAACGACATCATCGGCTTTCACACCAACGCCTACCGTCTCAATTTCATGCAGTGCTGCCAGGACCTGGTCGCGGCCGAAGTCGACTGGAAACGCAGCATCGTGCACTGGGGAGGACGCGAGGTCTGGGTTCGCGCCTACCCGCTGCCGATCGATCACGCCGCGACGCGCGCGAGCTCACAGAGTCCCCGCGTCGGCGAGCTCGAGGCGGAGCTGCGACGCCGGCGGCGCGACTTCATGATCCTGCGGGTGGATCGAGCCGACCTTTCGAAGAACGTCCTGCGTGGCTTCTCGGCCTTCGACCTGTTCCTCGAGCAGTACCCCGAATTCTCCGAGCGCGTGACCTTCGTCGCCCAGCTGATGCCGTCGCGAACCGACGTTCCCGAGTACGCCGAGTATCTCGAACGCATCGAGGCGCTCGTCGCGGTCGTCAATCACCGACATGGCACGCCCGACTGGATGCCGATCCAGCTCAAGCTCCGCGACGATCTCGAGGAAGCGCTCGCCTCCTACAAGCACTACGACGTGTTGCTCGTGAACGCGATGTTCGACGGGATGAACCTGGTTGCGAAGGAGGGGCCGCTGCTGAACGAGAACGCCGGCGTCTCGATCCTCTCGGAGAACACGGGGGCGCACGACGAGCTGGGCGAATTCGCCCTGTCGGTGAACCCGTTCGACATCCAAGAGCTCGCCGACTCGATCCATGCCGCGTTGACGATGGACCGGGCCGAGCGGGCGCGTCGTCTCGCCGGACTCCGCGCGATCGTCACGGCACGCGATCCGGGCGACTGGATCGACGAGCAGCTCGCCGACATCGGCGCGAAAGCCAAGGCCAACTCGCGATAGCACACACCTGGCCGGGTCGCCGGCCCAGCGCCTAGAGACCCGGAGGGCCTGCTCGTCGTTGCTATCATCGCCCGTCTTGCCCGTTGCCAGGCCGATATACGACCTCGTGTTGCTGCTTGACCTCGCTGCAGCTGAGGACGTGCGCGCAAAGGCTCTCGCCGACACGCGCGCGCAGATCGAGGCAAGCGGCGAGCTTGTCCTCGAGCAGAGCTGGGGCACGCGGGCGCTCGCCTACCCGATCGATCACCGCGACCAGGCCGAGTACCACCTCCTGCAGCTCCACGGCGACGGGCCGCTGATCGAAGCGCTCGAGCGCAACCTGCGGATCGCCGACGGCGTCCTCCGCCATCGGATCATCAAGCTCGCGCCGGGGACGCCATCCCCACCGGACAACGGCGCGCGCGCAGCGAGCGCGCCGATCCCGGCTGCCGCTCCCCCAGAAGCGGCGGAGAGCGAAGCGCTCACAACCGCGTAGGCACCAAATCACCCAAACAGCGAGCTGCCACGCAGGGCAGACCGAGACGCGCTCTACAGTTGGAAGCAGAATCCGAGCGCCCCTTTTGGGGACACAGGCGAGCGAACTTGAGAAGGAGCATCTAATGGCTGCGAGCAACCTCAACGTAGTCGTAATCACCGGCAACCTCACACGCGACCCCGAGCTGCGGGCGCTTCCGAGTGGAACGTCGGTCTGCGATCTGCGCGTCGCCGTCAACACGCGTCGCAAGAACGGCGCGAGCGGCGAATGGGAGGACAAGCCCAACTTCTTCGACGTCAAGGTCTGGGGCGCCCAGGGCGACAACTGCGCGCGCTTCCTCTCCAAGGGCCGTCCGGTTGGCGTCCAGGGCCGTCTCGAATGGCGCGAGTGGGAGACCCAGGACGGGCAGAAGCGCCAGGCAATCGATATCATCGCTGATTCCGTCCAATTCCTCGGCGGCCGCGACGACTCCGGGAACGGGGCGTTTACGGCCTCGGCGGGGGCCGGCTCGTCGAGCAGCGATGTACCGGTTGACGAGCGCGACTTTCAGGCGGCAACGAGCGCCGTGGGCGTTGGCGACGACGACATTCCCTTCTAGGAGCAGACCAGAGCGATGGCAAAGCAGCGAGGTGCACGGGAGAAGCCGGCTCGGCGGCGTGAGAAGCGCGGCGGGGTCACCGGTGGCCGGCGCAAGCCGTGCCAGCACTGTCGCGACAAGATCGACCAGGTCGATTACAAGGACGTCGCCTCGCTGCGCAAGTTCATCTCCGAGAAAGGGAAGATCCGCTCGCGACGGATCACCGGCGCGTGCCGCCGCCACCAGAGTCAGATCGCCCGCGCCGTCAAGCGTGCGCGCGAGCTCGCGCTGCTGCCCTACGTCAACGAGGGCGCTGTCGAGAGTGGTGGGCGTCGCGATCGCGACCGCGACAGAGATCGCGACCGCTAGATCGATGCCTCGGGCGATTCTCCTCAGCGACGTCGCTGAGCTGGGCGAACGCGGCAGCGTAGTCGACGTCTCGAAGGGCTACCTGCGCAACTACCTGATCCCGCGCAAGCTAGCCCAACCGGCGACGACTGGCGCGCTTGCTGCCGCGACGCAGCGTGCTGTGGCAGCGGAACGCTCCGCCCGGCACGCGGCGGAGCAGGCCGAGGAGACCGCAGCGCTACTGTCGCGAACCGTACTGGCGATCGCCCAGCAGGCCGGTGACGACGGGCGGCTCTTTGGGTCGGTCACGCCACAGGACATCGTCGATGCGATCAGCGAGTCGCGCGGCCTCAAGCTCGATCGCCGTGGCGTCGCGCTCGAGGAGCCGATCAAGAACGTCGGGACCTACATGGTCGTCGTCGAGGTCTTCCCGGGCGTCACCGCGACGGTCAAGACGATCGTCACCGCGGCTTAGCGGCTCGCCGGCCCCGGAGGCGGTGGCGCGTCATCGTGGGTTGCGCGCGGCGCCGTCCGCCGCGATCCCTACTGTCGAACGTGTGTTCGATAGCCGTCGGATCAACCACTGCTGCGGATCGTCACCGCACCCGGTCATCGGCCGCTTCGCGAGCGTAGGAGCAGCAGTCGGCCGGGCTGTCCGCGGCGAGATTTTCCGGCGCGGGTAGCGAGAATCGTGTCGCCGTCGTCGCCACCGCAACCGTAGGCTCAGAAGGCAGATGAGCACACCGGCCAAGATCCCCGCGCGACCCCAACTCAAGGTGGCGCAGGCGCTCACGCCGCCCCACAACATCGAGGCCGAGGAGTCGGTGCTCGGGGCGATCCTGCTGTCCGAGCGCACGCTGTACTCGCTCGTGATCGAGGAGGGCCTACGACCGGAGGATTTCTACCGTGAGCGTCACGAGCTGATCTACGCAGCGATGCTCGCACTCTACGAGCGCAGTGAGCCGGTCGACGCGCTGACTACGACTGACGCGCTGCGAAGCGTCGGAACGCTCGAGCGCGCCGGTGGCGCCGACGCGGTCGAGGCGCTCGCCGGCAGCGTGCCAAACGTCGCAAACCTCCGCCACTACGCGCAAATCGTCCGCGAGACCGCGCTGCTTAGGCGCCTGCTCGGCGTCACCTACGAGATCCAGTCGAGCGTGCTCGACCGTCGCGAGCCGGCGCGCGAGGTGATCGAGCACGCCGAGCGCGCCGTACTCGAGGTGGCGCACGGTGAGACCAAGCAGGACTTCCGCACGATCGAGGCCGTCCTCCATTACGAGCTCGACAAGCTGCACGAGCTCTCGCGCGCCGGCACCGCGCTGACCGGCACACCGAGCGGCTTCACCGACCTCGACAACATCACCGGCGGGTTCCAGCCTGGCAACCTGGTCGTCATCGCGGCTCGGCCGTCGATGGGCAAGAGCTCGCTGGTCACCAACATCGCCGAGAACGCCGCTATCCACTTCGGTAAGCCAGTCGCGCTGTTCTCGCTCGAGATGTCCGAAGCGGAGCTCGCACAGCGCTTCATCGCTTCGCAGGCCGGGGTCAAGGGCGACGAGCTGCGCAAGGGCCGTGTCAGCGAGGAGCGGTGGCCGAAGATCGTCAAGGCGAGCTCGCGTCTCGCCGGGGCGCCGCTGTGGGTCGACGATTCGAGCGACATCGGCCTGCTGGAGATCCGCGCGAAGACTCGGCGACTGCATGCCCAGCATCCGAACGGCATCGGCCTCGTAATCGTCGACTACCTTCAGTTGCTGCGCTCCGAATCGCGTAGCGAGAACCGCGCAGAGGTAATCGGGCAGATGTCACGCGGCCTCAAGCTGCTCGCCGGCGAGCTCGGTGTCCCTGTGATCGCTCTTTCGCAGCTCAATCGCGGCGTCGAAGCGCGTACGGATAAGCGGCCGCTGCTCTCCGACCTACGCGAGTCGGGCGCCGTCGAGCAGGACGCGGACTTGGTGATCTTCATCTACCGCGACGACTACTACAACCCGACGAACTCGGAGCGCCCCGGCGAAGCCGACTTGATAATTGCCAAGCACCGCAACGGCGCCCTGGGGACTGTGACGCTGACGTTCCTGCCTGAGTATCCGCGGTTCATGAGCTACTCGCGGGACTGAGCTCGTGGGGGTCGAGCGCCAGAACTCAACCCGCTCGTGGGCCGGTTTGCGGTGGTGGAGGCTTCGCGCCCCAGCAGAGCGCCGTCGCTCGCGGGTCGCGGTGTTTTCGCGCCGTGGGGTGTTCGTCGCTGACTCCTCGGCTGCGGGTCGACGGTTGCGCCAGGTCGCCGATTGGTGGCGGAACCGCCCGGCAGCCCATCTATGCTGGCTCGGATGAGCTCGAAGCAACAATCCGCGACTTACGAGCGCTGCCAGCTCGATCTCTGCGACGGCAGTGGCTTCGTATTTGACGAGCAGACGCTGACCGCGCGCGACTGCCGCTGCCGGTCGGCGCGGATCGCACAGGCCCGCGCTCGCTCGCTCGAGGCGCGGATCCCGTCGCGCTATCGGGCTATCTCATTCGAGCACAGCGACGTCATCGACATGGAACGTCGATTCCCCACGCAGGTGCGCGAGCTGCGCGCTTTTGTGCGTGAGATCGATTCGAATCTCGACGCCGGGCACGGCCTCTGGATGACCGGCGGATTCGGCACAGGCAAGACGGCTCTTGCAATGATCGTCTCGCGGGCGGCGATCGACGCCGGTCGCTCGGTCGCGATCTACTCATGCCCGCGGCTGCTCGGCATGCTCCGCGAGTCGATCGACACGCCACGAGGCACAGGCAGCGGGCTCGGCGGCGTGGTCGAATTCCTCGACCAGTTGACCGCTGTCGACTTGCTGCACATCGACGACCTCGGCGCAGAGCACCGCACCGAGTGGGTGCTCGAGCAGCTCTATTCGATCGTCAACGCGCGCTACCAGGATGAGCGCTCGACGCTGGTCACCTCGAACCTGAGTCGCGATGAGCTCGCGGAGCAGCTCGGTGAGCGTGTCGTCTCGCGACTCGAGGGCTGCTGCGAGCTGCTGCCGTTCTACGGGACCGACGCGCGTCGCGTCGATTTCTCGGCTACCGGCTGAGACGCAGCCCCGCCCGACTTCCCGGCTGCCTACACTCCAGTCCTTATGCCCGGAATCGTGATCGTCGGCGCCCAATGGGGCGATGA
>DATAJI010000293.1:0-7556 GCA_036262195.1 Solirubrobacteraceae bacterium | reverse complement strand
CTACAGCATTGATGTCGCGCTGACGATGGCCGATGCCGGCGCAGCCGGCCAAACTGCGTCGCAGGTCGCGCACGTGCTCGGCGCTCCGGCAGCCGGCGCCGCGGTAGCCGACGCCGCATCGCTGCGCCGGGCCCTCGCGCGCGCCGTTGGCAGCGGCTCGAACGCGCCGACGCTTGACGTCGCGAACGCGCTGTGGACGCAGAGCGGACTCGCGCTGCAGCCGCCGTTCGTCTCGACGCTGACCAACGACTTCGGAGCGCCGCCCGAGAGCACCAACTTCGCCAGCGACCCGGCGGCTGCGCTCCGGGCGATCAACTCCTGGGTCTCTGAGCACACCGACGCGCTGATCCCGGCCCTGCTGGGGCCCGGCTCGATCACGCCGCAGACGGCATTCGTGCTCGCCAACGCGATCTACCTGAAGGCGCACTGGCAGAACCCGTTCGCGGCGTCGAGCACCCAGCCGGCGGCGTTCACAACGCCTGACGGCAGCGTCGTTCGCGTGCCGTTCATGAACGAGCACGGGGTCACCTACGACTACGCCGGCGGTGAGAACTACCAGGCGGTAGAGCTGCCTTACAGCTCGAGCTCGCTGTCGCTGCTGGCGATCCTGCCTCGCGGCACAACGCTTGCGCACTTCGAGCGTGGCCTCGGCGCCAACGTGCTCGCCACGATCGTCCACCACCTTGGGCCCCAGAGCGTCAACCTCTCGATGCCAAAGCTCGACCTGTCGAGCCAGGAGGAGCTCAACGGGCCGCTGCAAAAGCTCGGCATGACTGACGCGTTCGGGCCGGCCGCCGACTTTCGCGGCGTGACGACGCAGCGCTCGCTCTACATCTCCCTCGTCGAGCACGCGGCGGTCCTCAAGGTCGACGAGCAGGGCACGGTGGCCGCCGGTGCGAGCGCCGTGATCTCGCCGACCACGGCCGTTCCGGTGCCACGCGAGCCCGTGAGCGTGATCCTCAACCGGCCCTACCTGATGCTGCTGCGCGACGATGCCAGCGGCAACATCCTGTTTGTCGCGCGGGTCGATAACCCGGCTCAGGGCTGACCCGCATGAGCTCTACCAACGGGCGTGAACGTGCTCGCGGAGCAGGCGGTCGTAGACGTCGCGGACACCGGCGAGCTGGTCGTCGCGCAGCGGCGGCAGCGCTGCGACAGCTGCGTTCTGCCTAGCCTGCTCGGGGTTGCTGGCACCGGGGATCACCGTGCTGACACCTGGCTGGTCGATGACCCAGCGCAGCGCGAACTGCGCCAGGGTGGCGCCCGGATCGACCAGCTCACGAAGCTCGCCAACGGCGGTCAAGCCGACCTCGTAGGGGACGCCCGAGAACGTCTCCCCGACATCGAAGGCCTCACCTTGGCGATTGAAGGTGCGGTGATCGTCGGGCGCGAAGGTCGTCCGCTCATCGAAGCGGCCGGAAAGCATGCCCGAGGCGAGCGGCACACGCGCGATGATCCCGACGCCGGCCTCGCGTGCCGCAGGGAGGACCCGCTCGAGCGGCTTCAAGCGAAAGCAGTTGAGGATGATCTGGACCGTCGCGACGCCAGCGCGAGCAATCGCCGCGAGCGCTTGATCGCAGGTCTCGACGGAGACGCCGTAGGCGGCGACACCGCCGGCATCGACGAGCTCGTCGAGCGCCGCAAACACCGCGTCGCTCGCAAAGACGTCGTCCGGTGGACAGTGAAGCTGCACGAGGTCGATCCGATCGACGCCGAGATTTGCGCGCGAGCGCTCGTTCCAGGCGAGGAAGTTCGCCGGGCTGTAGTTGGCGAGGGTCTGCGGAGCGCGCCGGCCCATCTTCGTCGCGACGAGGACGCTGGGATGTCGCTCGAGCAGCTCGCCACAGAGCTGCTCGCTGCGACCGTCGCCGTAGACGTCGGCGGTGTCGAAGAAGGTGACGCCCGCATCCACCGCGGCGTCGAGCACCGCGTGCGCCTCGGCGGGATCGACGTGGCCCCAATCGGCGCCGAGCTGCCAGGTTCCGAGGCCCACGACGCTGATGCTGCGCCCGAGGCGCTCGATCTCACGTTGTTCCACGCGCGCCATTCTCGCAGCCCGCGTGCGCGTTATCGGTGAATATGCTCGGATGAGCGCAAACGGCCTCGAACTCGCCCAGCAGAAGATGCGTGCCGCCGGCCAGCCGGAGGGAGCGATCCGAAGCTTCAGCGGCGCCTACGAGCTGCTCGTCGACGGTGCCGAGACGATGCTCGCAAGCGCCGATCTCGAAGCGGTCGACAACGTCGCAGCGCTCGAGCAGCTTCCCGCGGCACCCGGGGCGCTCGCGGCGGTCGCCGTGATCAAGCTGAACGGGGGCCTCGCGACGAGCATGGGCCTGCGCAGTCCGAAGTCCCTGGTGGAGGCGCGCGAGGGCCGGTCGTTCCTCGACATCATCGTCGGCCAGACGATGGCCCTGCGCCGACGTCTCGAGATCGCGCTGCCGCTACTGCTGATGGACAGCACGGCCACGCGAGAGGAGACCCTCCGCGCGCTCGCAGGCCACCCTGAGCTGGGCGCGGATCTGCCGGCCGACTTCCTCCAGAGCATGGTGCCAAAGCTCGATGCTGGCGACCTGACACCGGTCAGCTGGCCAAAGCAACCAGCGCTCGAGTGGTGCCCACCCGGGCACGGCGACATCTACGGCGCGCTTGCAAGCAGCGGGATCCTCAGCTCGCTGCTCAAGCAGGGCTTCAGCTACGCGATGATTGCAAACGCCGACAACCTCGGCGCGACGCCAGACGCGCGGATCGCGGGCTACCTGGCGCGCGAGGAGATCCCATTCCTGATGGAGGTGGTCGAGGGAACAGCCGCCGATCGCAAAGGCGGTCACCTCGCCCGGAGGATCAAGGACGGGACGCTTGTCCTGCGCGAGACGGCGCAGACACCGCCGGAGGATCAGGACTCGTTCCGCGACTACAGGCGCTGGCGCTACTACAACACGAACAACCTCTGGGTCGATCTCGGAGTGCTCGAGCAGACGATGCAGCGCAATCACGGCGTGCTCCAGCTGCCACTGATCGTCAACCCCAAGACCGTCGACCCGCGCGACCCGAGCTCGCCGGCGGTCGTCCAGCTCGAGAGCGCGATGGGTGCGGCGATCTCGAGCTTCGAGGGGGCTCGCATCCTGCGCGTGCCGCGTAGCCGCTTCGTCCCAGTCAAGACGACCGATGACCTGCTGGTGCTGCGCTCGGACGTCTACGCGCTCACCGCCGATCTGTTCGTCGAGCCGGTCGCGGCGCGCGCGAACGATCTGCCGCTCGTCGAGCTCGACGCGAAGCACTACAAGCTGCTCGACGACTTCGACGCGCGCTTCCCCGCCGGACCGCCGTCACTGATCGACGCCAAGCGGCTGAGCGTCCAAGGCGACGTCACCTTCGGACGCGATGTCGTGATTCGCGGTGAGGTCGACGTGGTGGCTGATGAGCCGCGACAGATCGCTGACGGGACGGTGCTGGAGGGCTGACGGAGCTGCGTCATCGGCGGCCGGACGTCGAACTGATGGGCCACTGCCGCTCCTCAGCGGGGGCGCCTCGCTGTTGCGCTGCTGGTGATCATGGCCGCCGCGTGGTCACTTGCTGCGATCACCAGTTGGCGCGGCGGGCGCGCTGCAGGTCGTTTGACGACCCGGCCCGCGGATTAGGCACGCCCGCGGGCACGGGACCGGAAGGCCTTAGCCCACACCGGTTGATCGGGGCACCCGGATTTGAACCGAGGACCTCTCGCTCCCAAAGCGCGCGGCGAAAAGCGTCGGCGGAGGCGTTTTAGCCCGGAAACACTAGGGATTGACGAGGTGGACGCAGCCGGACGCCGACCGCCGGGTTACCGGCGTTTCCGTCCGATTCTCGGGGAACACGGCGCCCGAGAACGCCGAGTGCCGATTCAAGGCCGCGCTCCTAGGCCCCTAAAATCGAACGAGGTTCCACGACGAGAGGAGTGGGTGATGGCCCGAAGGGCAGTATCGAGCGATCTGGCCCCCGTGGCACTCGGACCGTACAGCCAGGCGATTGTCGCGGGCGGCTTTGTCTTCTGCTCGGGGATGGCGGGGATCGATCCCGCGACTGGGACGATCCCGGAAGGGATCGAAGCCCAGACCGAGCAGGCGCTGGTCAACCTGACCGCCGTGCTCGCCGCCGCCGGAGCGTCGATGGACGACGTGGTCAAGACGACGATCTTCTACGCCGATGTCGAGGACTTCAGCCGCCTCAACGAGGTCTACGCCGGGCACATGCCCGATCCCCCGCCAGCCCGGTCTGCCCCTGCCCACGTGCGGCTCCCCCGTGGCCTGCTGGTCTCGATCGAAGCGATTGCTGTACTCCCGGACACCTCGCCGTAGCTCCGGAGGCACCCGAGAACGCCGAGTGCCAATTCAACCGGCTAAGACACGTTGGACGCCACGGGCGGGCATCAAGATCGTCGCGCCTCCTTTTCGCGCTAAGCAATCGCGTCAGGCGAGGCGTCGAACGCGACCGCTTTCTGCGGGAGCGATCACCAGGTTGACCGGGAGGGCGGTGTTAGGCGGCTGAGCGGTCGGCGTTGCGCAGGAGATCGGCGACGATCTCGCCGGGCTTCTTGCCGCTCGCGTCGGCGAGGCGCTCGAGACGTTGTGCGTCCTCGCCTTCGATGCTCACCATGATCCGAAGCGCAGCGGTAGGACTGGCGTCGTGCAGTTCGACGTAGCGCGGATCGATCGTCACCAGATCCCGGTCAAAGTCGCCGGGCTCAGGAACGGCAGTGCTCCAAGGTGACTCGCTCATCAGCTCGCTAGAAGTCTACGCTCGGCATCCGTTGCGTTCCAGCCGGTCACGATCAGCCAAGTCGACGGCTCGACCGTCTGCTCAATCACCAACGTCAAGGCCCGCCCGCCGCTGGTCAGGCCGATCAGAAGTCGCTGGGTGTTGGGCTCTCCGCCGGCGTGCGGGTTGCGGACCGTGACGTGTGGGTTTCGAGGAACCTGCTCGGCCTCCCAAGCCGTGATACCGCGCGCAGCGAGCTTCTCGAGTCCGACCTCCGTAACGAGCAATTCATGAACGACGTCGGCCACCAGGCCGGTCTACAGCACCACCACGACGGAACGCCGCGACTGCTGTTCGCGCAAGGAAGGCGTCAGCGGTGACGGTTTGTCGGTGACCGCTTTGTGCGGGAGCGGTCACGTCGGGATCCGTCTTCAGTCGTGGATCGGCGTGGCGTGCGCCATGGTCGAGCCGCCGGCGCGGTGTGCCATGTACCAGTAGCCCACGAGGGCGGCGATCGCTGCGGCGATGCCGACAATTAGCCAGCGCGGACCGTCCACACCGCCACACGAGTAGACGGCGCCCGCGTGCCCCAGGAACCGTGTCGAGGAACATGCCTGGTAATTGGCATGGAGGCTTCCGAAGAGCGCGACGGCGATGCCAACGCCGGCGACGACGCCGAGTAGCTCTCGCCTGCGGCTACGTCGACGGAACGCGACCGTGAGGATGACCGCGAGCGGGAGGGTGACTAGCGCGAGCGCGCTGAGAGACAGCCCAATGCATGCGCCCACAGCGGCCCAGGCGACGAACCATGGCCACCGCCGGCCGGTGACACCGCCATCCATCAGCGGAAGGTACCGCGACAACACGACTGCTGCTCGCGCAACGCAGTCACGCGGTCGGCAAACCGCTCGCTGCCGCTTTTTGTGGGAGCGGTCGTTTCCGCGCGGCGGCTCACGGCGTCGCTGACGATTGCCCTTGTGGGAGTATGCGGCGGATGCCTGATGTCTTGATCTTTGGGGACACGGTGCGCTCGCCGGAGATGCGCCACGAGGTTTCGCTGATGGTGCCCGATCCGTTTCTGTACGCGGAGGTCGAGGGGGAGGGTGAGCCTCACGTCGTTGTGGGATCGCTCGAGATGCCGCGCCTTGCGGAGCTCGATCGCCGCTGTGCTTTGCATCCGCTCGAGGAGTTCGGTCTCGATGACCTTCTCGCCGGTGGAGCGGACCGTTTTGAGGTGATCTTCGAGGTGGCGGTTCGCGCGTGCCGGGCGCTTGGCGTTCGCGCCGCTGCGGTGCCGTCGGAGTTCCCGCTCGAGTTGGCTGACCGGCTGCGCACTGCCGGCGTCGTGGTGGCGACGGATCCTGGCCTGTTCAGCGCACGGCGCCGCGTCAAGAGTGCCTCGGAGATCGCCGGCATCCGCCGTGCGCAAGTGGCAGCCGAAGCCGGCATGGCGGCGGCCGTGAAGCTGCTTCGTGCAGCCGACCGCCGATCCGACGGCCTGTCCCTGGACGGTGAGGCGTTGTCGTGCGAGCGCCTTAAGGACGCGATCCGTGCTGCGGTCGCCTCAGCCGGAGCGAGCATCGGTGACGCACTGATCGTGTCGCACGGCGCGCAGACCGCAGTCGGCCACGAGCTCGGCTTCGGACCGATCAGTGCCGGGGAGCCCGTGGTCATCGACCTTTGGCCGCGCGATCCCGCCTCCGCCTGCTTTGCCGACATGACGCGGACGTTTGTTGTCGGCGAGGTGCCGGAAGCGATCCTTCGCTTCCACGAGCTCACGCGCGACGCGCTCGAGCGCGCACGGGCGGCGGTCCGTCCAGGCATCGCGGCGCGCGAGGTGTACACACTGGCGTGCGATCCCTATCAGCAGGCCGGGTTGCCGACTCAGCTGACCAAGGCGCCAGGTGAGATGCTCGAGCGAGGCTTCTTCCACTCGCTCGGACATGGCGTCGGGCTCCAGGTTCACGAGCCGCCGCTCCTCGGGCGCTCTCCCGACATCCTCCGCAGCGGTGACGTCATCACGCTCGAGCCAGGTTGCTATGAGCCCGGCCTCGGTGGCTGCCGACTCGAGGACATCGTGCTCGTCACCGACGATGGCTACGAGACCTTCACGAACTTCCCGTACAGGCTCGAGCCGTAGGCAAACCTTGGCGCGCCTGTCGAGGCGCATTCACGTGCTGCTGCTCGAACGCGGATCTGGCCATGGCCGAGTGCTGCCTTTCGCGCAAACGAGCTGCGCGTGGGCTGCTCCGCCACATGACTGCTCTCACAAAATGCGGCAGCGACCGACACGAGCGCGCTCTGGCGTACGCTGGCGATGATGGAGTCCTTAGACGCACTGAGCACTCAGGAGTTCGCGGAGTGGTGGCGCAAGACCGGAGAGCGTGAGCTTCGACAGGTTCTCTACTGGCGCTGGGACCCGATCGGCGTCTCCAGGGAGTTTCCTTACGCGACCGACGAATACGACGGCTACGCGCCGCAGATCGTGTCGGCGTTACGAGCTCGAGCGACACAAGACGAGATCGCTGATGCTCTGCGGAGCATCGAGAAAGACCAAATGGGGTTAGCTACCGCGTCTGCGGAGCACCTGGGCGCTGTCGCTGCGTACGTCGTCGAGTGGTACGAGAACTCGCAGAAGGCGTGGCGCGCCTTCGGCCCGCTCCGCCGGTAGCGGTCTGATCGCAGGAACCGCCGCGAACACACGGCTGGTTCTCGCGCTAAGCAATCGCGTCCGGCGAGGCGTCGAACGCGACCGCTTTCTGCGGGAGCGATCACCAGGTTGACCGGGAGGGCGGTGTTAGGCGGCTGAGCGGTCGGCGTTGCGC
>DATAJI010000292.1:0-8454 GCA_036262195.1 Solirubrobacteraceae bacterium | reverse complement strand
GTTTGTGACGAGTGCGCAGAAGGCTGCGAGGAGGATGCCAATCTGGGTCATGTTTCCAAGTCCAAAGACGAAAAAGGGGCCGAAGCCCCGTTGCATCGTTGATATCGACGCGCCGATCCGTGCCCTGTAGGTCACACCGGTCAAACGTCTATGACCGCCCGCGCGCTGAAAGGTTGCGGCTAAAGCTCGCAGCGCTTGGTAAGTGCTAGCGAAAGGGGAGCTGCGATGGCGCCCTGCGGCAGGCCGCGGCGGCGGTTGACGGAGACGGTGCGGAGCCCCAGCTGCTGCGCGCCGACGACTTCCTGGTCGAAGTAGGTCGCGCCACGGGCGGCTCGCGGCGACGCAACCTCAGAGACGCGTGGCCTTCGTGGAGCCGAGCGGCTCCACGAAGGACCGATTCTTCACTTCTCCTCGGTGACGTCGAGCTCGGCGAGCTCCTCGGCGAAACCGGGATCGTTGCCGAGCCCGATCTCCTCGAGCGAGGCGAGATCAGCCTCGAAATCTGCGAATCCGCTCGATATGCCGAGCTCGGAGGCGAGGTCGTCGCCGCCGAGCAGGCCGAGGTCGTCGACAGCGCGCGGGAGCGGCTTGGACGGCTCGATCTCGATCCGGCGGTAGCGCTTGAGCCCGGTGGCAGCCGGGATCAGCTTGCCAATGATCACGTTCTCCTTCAAACCGTTGAGGAGGTCGATCTTGCCTTCGAGCGCCGCGTCGGTGAGGACCTTCGTCGTCTCCTGGAAGGAGGCCGCCGAAAGGAAGGAGTCGGTGTTGAGCGACGCCTTCGTGATGCCGAGGATGATGTCCTCAAACTCGGCCGCTTCGCCGCCGTCCTTGGCGACCAGCTCAGCCTGCTTGGCGAACTCGAAGCGATCGACGAACTGGCCCGGAAGGTAGTCCGTGTCGCCCTTCTGGTCGACGCGAACCTTCTTCAGCATCTGGCGCACGATCAGCTCGATGTGCTTGTCGTTGATGTCGACGCCCTGGGACTTGTAGACCTCCTGCACCTCCTTGACGAGGTACTGCTCGGTCTCGGTCCGCCCACGGATCGCCAGCAGCTCGTGCGGGTAAAGCGACCCCTCGTTGAGCTGCGTGCCAGCCTTGACCTTCTGGCCAGCGGTGACGAACACGCGCGTGCGACGCGGGAACTGGTGGCGATGCTCCTCGCCCGCCGCGTCTGTGATGACCACGGTGAGCGCCTTCTCGGACTCCTCGATCGAGATCGCGCCGTCCTGCTCGGCGATCTTCGCCAGCCCCTTTGGCTTGCGCGCCTCGAACAGCTCGACGACGCGCGGTAGACCGTGCGTGATGTCGGCGCCGGCGACGCCGCCGGTGTGGAACGTCCGCATCGTCAGCTGTGTGCCTGGCTCGCCGATCGACTGCGCCGCGATGATGCCGACGGCATCGCCGATCTGGGCGATCTGCCCAGTCGCCATCGCGCGGCCGTAGCACGCCTGGCAGACCCCGGTGACGGCTTCGCATTTGAGCACCGAGCGGACCGGAACGAGCTGGTTGTGGCCGCGATCGTGGTCCTCTCGATAGCTCTCGATGATGTCCGCAAACTCCGCGCGGTCGATCTGGTTGCCCTGCTCGACGAGCATCCGTCCCCGCTTGGTCTGGAAGTCTCGCGCGGCGACGCGGCCGAGCAGGTTGTCGTTGGGCTCGTCACCGTCCTTGAAGACCGGCACCTCGATGTACTCCTCGGTGCCGCAGTCGGGCTCACGGATGATCACGTCCTGCGCGACGTCGACCAGGCGGCGCGTCAGATAGCCGGAGTCGGCGGTGCGAAGCGCTGTGTCCGCGAGGCCCTTGCGCGCGCCGTGCGTCGAGATGAAGTACTCAAGCACCGACAGGCCCTCAACGAAGTTGGCCTTAATCGGGCGCTCGATGATCTCGCCCTTCGGGTTTGCCATCAGGCCGCGCATGCCCGCGAGCTGGCGGATCTGCTTGAACGAGCCGCGAGCACCGGAGTTGGCCATCATGAAGATGGGGTTCAACTCGTCGAGGTTTTCGATCATCGCTTCGGCGACCTCGTCCGTGCATGCATTCCAGCGCTCGACGACGGCCTCGTGGCGCTCTTCCTGGGTGATCAGGCCGGAGTCGTACTGCTCCTGGATCTCGGCGACCTCCGCCTCGTAACGGCCGAGGATCTCCTGCTTGTTCGGCGGCACGACGACGTCGTTCTTGGAGATCGTGATTCCCGCCTGTGTCGCATACTTGAAGCCGAGCTCCTTGAACGCGTCGAGCACCAGCGAGATCGTCGTCGCGCCGTAGCGCTGAACGAGCGCATCGATCAACCGCGTCGTGTCCCGCTTCTTCATCGACTGGTTGACGAACACGTAGGTGGTCGGATCAAACGCGCTGCCGAGAGCTTCCTCGAGCGCACGCTCGATGCGGTCGTTGTAGATGATCCGCCCAACCGTCGTGAGGACGTGGCCGCTTTCGCGGCGGAACGGCCGGAACTCCGCGATGTCGTGTAGCTTGACGACGCCGGCCTCGTAGGACAGCTCCGCCTCCTGCGCGGTGCGGAAGGCGTGCGGTCGCGGCTCATGCGAGGCGCGGTCGATCTTCGCGAGCTCCTCGGCCTCGGGGCCGTAGGTCAGGTAGTAGCCACCGAGGATCATGTCCTGGGTCGGCGTCGCGAGCGGGGCGCCGTGGGCCGGCGAGAGGATGTTGTTGGAGGACAGCATCAGGATCCGCGCCTCGGCCTGCGCCTCCGCTGACAGCGGTAGGTGCACCGCCATCTGGTCGCCGTCGAAGTCCGCGTTGAACGCGTGACAGACGAGCGGGTGGACCTGGATCGCCTTGCCTTCGACGAGCAGCGGCTCGAACGCCTGGATGCCGAGGCGATGGAGTGTCGGCGCGCGGTTGAGCAGCACCGGATGCTCGCGGATCACCTCTTCGAGGACGTCCCAGACCTCGGGGATCGACGAGTCGACCATCTTCTTCGCGGCCTTGATGTTCTGCGCTGACTTGCGCTCGACGAGACGGGCCATGATGAAGGGCTTGAACAGCTCGAGCGCCATCAGCTTCGGCAGCCCGCACTGGTGGAGCTTCAGGTAGGGGCCCGAGACGATCACCGAGCGGCCCGAGTAGTCCACGCGCTTACCGAGCAGGTTCTGCCGGAAGCGGCCCTGCTTGCCCTTCAGCATGTCGGAGAGCGACTTGAGCGGGCGATTACCCGGCCCGGTCACCGGCCGGCCGCGGCGACCGTTGTCGAACAGCGCGTCGACGGCCTCCTGCAGCATCCGCTTCTCGTTGTTGACGATGATCTCCGGCGCGCCGAGGTCGAGCAGCCGCTTGAGGCGGTTGTTGCGGTTGATGACGCGACGGTAGAGGTCGTTTAGATCGCTCGTCGCAAAGCGCCCGCCGTCGAGCTGGACCATCGGACGGAGCTCCGGCGGGATCACCGGAACCGCGTCGAGGATCATCATCTCGGGCTTGTTGCCGGACTGGATGAAGGCCGAGACGACCTTCAGCCGCTTGACGGCACGCGCCTGTCGCTGACCCTTCGCGGTCTTGATCACCTCGGAGAGCTCGATCCGCTCCGCGTCGAGATCGACCTGCTGGAGCAGGTCGCGGATCGCCTCCGCGCCCATCCCGCCGCGGAAGTACTCGCCGAAGCCATAAGAGCTCCCGAAGCGCTCCGTCAGCTCGCGGAAGAGCGTCTCATCGTGCTCGATCTGCTTGGGCTCCATCGACTTGAAGAGCTCCCAAACCTGGCGCACGCGCTCGGCGGCGTCATCGAGGTAGGCACCCGTGTCGGCGATGTCGGCTTCGAAGGTCTTGCGGAGCTCCTTGAGCATCTTCTCGCGGTCCTCCGCGGAGAGCTTCGCGACCTTCACGTCGAGTGCTTCCGCCCACATGTGATCGTCCGGCGAGAATCCGGTCTGCTTGCCGGTCTGGAGGTACTCCTCGCGGTGGGCAAGCGACTCCTGCAGCTCGAGCACGCGCTCCTCGCGTTCGGCGGCGTAGGCGTCGAGGACCTTGTCGATCTCCTTCTGGAGTTTGTCGGTGTCACGCGTGCGGGCCTCGTCGTCGACCCAGGTGACGATCGATGCGGCGAAGTAGAGAACCTTCTCCAGCTCTTTCGGCGCCATGTCGAGCAGGTAGCCGATCCGGCTTGGTACGCCCTTGAAGAACCAGATGTGGCTGACCGGCGCGGCGAGGTCGACGTGGCCCATGCGCTCGCGGCGCACCTTCGAACGCGTCACCTCGACACCGCAGCGCTCGCAGACGATGCCCTTGTAACGGACCCGCTTGTACTTGCCGCAGTAGCACTCCCAGTCCTTCGTCGGACCGAAGATGCGCTCGCAGAAGAGACCATCCTTCTCCGGCTTCAGCGTCCTGTAGTTGATCGTCTCGGGCTTCGTCACCTCGCCGGAGCTCCAGCCCCGGATCTGCTTCGAAGACGCGAGACTGATCTCGATTGCGTCAAAGTTGTTGATGTCGATCACGCGGTCTCCTCGTCAAGCGGCTCGTCTGTTTCAATTGATTCGAGGCTGACCTCGAGAGGGATGTCGTCGAGGGCGCCATCGGCGTCCTCCTCATCGAGGCCGAGTACGGCGACCCCAATTAGGGGGTCCTCCGGCACGTCATCGAGGTCATCCAGGCTCACCGCCGGGGCGTCGCCGTCGTCCTCCTCGACAGCGCCCGCAGGGGTGATCTCCTCCTCGCCGTCGGGCATCTCGTCCTCGACGCGGACGCCCGAAAGGTCGATCCCGAGCTCTTCGGCGGCGCGCAGCAGGTCGTCGTCCTCGTCGCGCATCTCGGTGCGCTGCCCCTCCTCCGAGACGACGTTGACGTCGAGCGCCAACGACTGCATCTCCTTGAGCAGCACCTTGAAGGACTCGGGGATCGACGGCTCGGCGATGTTCTCGCCCTTGACGATCGCCTCGTACGCCTTCACACGTCCGACCGTGTCGTCGGACTTGATCGTGAGCATCTCCTGCAGGGTGTAGGCGGCGCCGTAGGCCTCGAGCGCCCAGACCTCCATCTCGCCGAATCGCTGACCACCGAACTGCGCCTTGCCGCCCAGCGGCTGCTGGGTAACGAGCGAGTAGGGGCCCGTCGAGCGAGCGTGGATCTTGTCGTCGACGAGGTGCAGCAGCTTGAGGATGTACATGTAGCCGACCGTGATCTTCTCCTCGAACGGCTCGCCACTGCGCCCGTTGTAGAGCGTCACCTTGCCCGAAGCCTGCTCGCCAGTCCGGCGGCCGCGGTCGATGTCCATCTGTATCGCCCCGGTGTAGTCGTCCTGCCAGGAGACGAGTGCCTGATCGACGTCGGCCACCGTCGCGCCGTCGAAGACCGGGGTGGCGACATAGACGCGCCCGTTGCCGCCCTTCTGGTGGGCCAGCTTGTAGGCGTCCGAGCCGTCGTCATACCAGCCTTGCGCGGCAACCCAGCCGAGGTGCGTCTCGAGGATCTGGCCGACGTTCATCCGGCTCGGCACACCGAGCGGATTGAGGATCACGTCAACCGGCGTACCGTCCTCGAGGAACGGCATGTCCTGCTCGTCGACGATCTTCGAGATCACGCCCTTGTTGCCGTGGCGTCCGGCGAGCTTGTCGCCTTCTGAGATCTTGCGCTTCTTCGCTACGAACACACGGACGAGATCGTTGACGCCCGGCGGCAGGTCATCGCCGGCGTCGCGGCTGAAGATCATCACGTCGATCACCACACCGCCTTCGCCGTGCGGGACCTTCAGTGAGGTATCGCGAACCTCACGCGCCTTCTCCTTGAAGATCGCGCGGATCAGCTTCTCCTCGGCCGTCAGCTCGGTCTCGCCCTTCGGCGTGACCTTGCCGACGAGCAGGTCGCCGGAACCGACCTCGGCGCCGACGCGGACGATGCCGCGGTCGTCGAGGTTGCGCAGCGACTCCTCCGAGCGGTTCGGAATATCGCGCGTGATCTCCTCGTCCCCCAGCTTCGTCGTGCGGGCGTCGATCTCGTACTCCTCGATGTGAATCGAGGTGAGCTCGTCGTCGCGCACGAGGCGCTTGGACAGAATGATCGCGTCCTCGAAGTTGTAGCCCTCCCAGGACATGAAGGCGACCATCAGGTTCTTGCCGAGGGCCATCTCACCGCGATCAGTCGAGGAGCCGTCGGCCAGCACGTCGCCCTTGGCCACCTTCTGGCCGCTCGACACGAGCGGCTTCTGATGGATCAACGTCCCCTGGTTGGAGCGCATGAACTTCTGCAGGCGATAGCTGTTGCTCGTGCCGTCCGAGCGCTCAACGGCGATCTCGTTCGCATCGACGAACGCGACGGTGCCGGCGTTCTGGGCCAGCAGGACGTCGCCGGTGTCGAGCGCCGCGCGCCGCTCCATCCCGGTGCCGACAAGCGGCGCGTCGGTCTTCAGTAGCGGGACGGCCTGGCGCTGCATGTTCGAGCCCATCAGCGCACGGTTCGCGTCGTCGTGCTCAAGGAACGGGATCATCGCCGTCGCGACCGACCAGATCTGCTGCGGCGAGATGTCGACGAGATCGACGTCCTTGGGGCCGACGGTTACATACTGGCCGGCCTGAGTACGGCAGAGGATCTCCGGCCCGCGCAGGCGGCTGGTCTTCGCGTCGACGGGCGTGTTGGCCTGCGCGATCAGGCACTCCTCCTCCTGGGTCGCGTCGAGATGCACGATCTCGTCGGTCAGGACACCCTCCTTGACGACGCGGTAGGGCGTCGTCACGAAGCCGTGCTCGGAGACCTCGGCGTAGGAGGAAAGCGAACCGATCAGACCGATGTTCGGACCTTCCGGCGTCTCGATCGGGCACATGCGCCCGTAGTGGGTCGGGTGCACGTCGCGCACTTCGATCGGCGCGCGCTCGCGTGTCAGGCCGCCCGCGCCAAGCGCCGACAGGCGGCGCCGGTGGGTGAGGCCGGCGAGCGAGTTCGTCTGATCCATGAACTGGGAGAGCTGCGACGAGCCGAAGAATTCCTTCAGCGCCGCAACGACCGGGCGGATGTTGATGATCGTCTGCGGCGTGATCGTGTCGGCGTCCTCGGTCGTCAAGCGCTCCCGGACGACGCGCTCCATCCGGTAGAGGCCGATCCGGAACGCCTCCTGGATCAGCTCGCCGACGGTACGCAGGCGGCGATTGCCGAAGTGCTCGTACTCGTCGAGGTGCTCGGCGACGGCCTCGCGCGGCATGCTCACAGCCTCGGCTGCATAGTCCTTGATCTCGACCTCCGGGTTCTCCGGCATGCCGAGGCGGCGCGGCAGCAGCACCAGCTCCTTGACGAGGGCGATGATGTCCTCGTGCGTCAGCGTGCGCACGTCGAGGTCGATCTCGAGGCCGAGCCGCGAGTTCAGCTTGTAGCGGCCGACGCGCGTCAGGTCGTAGCGCTTCGGATCGAAGAAGAGCTGGTTGAGCAGCGCACGCGCGTTGTCGACGCTCGGCGGCTCACCGGGGCGCTGCTTCTTGAACAACTCAACGAGCGCGCCCTCTTCCGAGCGGGTCTGCTCGGTATCGGACTCGATCGTGTTCTGGATGTAATGCGAATTGTCGAACAGGGCGAGGATCTGCTCGTCACTCGCGTAACCCATCGCGCGCAGCAGGACCGTCACCGGAAGCTTGCGCTTGCGGTCGATGCGGACATAGACCTTGCCCTTCTTGTCGATCTCGAGCTCGAGCCACGAGCCGCGAGCCGGCATCAGGTTCGCGACGAAGACCTGCTTCTCGCGATCCTTTGGCTCCATCAGGTAGGCACCGGGGGAACGGACGAGCTGCGTCACGACGACGCGCTCCGTGCCGTTGATGATGAACGTGCCGCGCTCGGTCATCCACGGGAAGTCGCCCATGAATACCGACTGCTCGCGGATCTCACCGGTCTCGCGGTTGATGAAGGCGACGGTGACGGTCAGCGGGCGGGCGTAGGTCAGATCCTTCTCGCGACACTCATCGATCGGCGCGACGGGCTCGTCGAAGACGAACTCACCGAACTGAACGGCGAGATTGCCGGTGTAGTCCTCGATCGGCGAGATGTCGTCGATCGTTTCGCGCAGTCCCCCCTTCTTCGGCTCGGTCAGCCATTCGAAGGAGCGGCGCTGGATGTCAATGAGGTTGGGAACGTCGAGGGGCGTGTGCAGACGTGCGAAGCTACGGCGCGTCCGGGGGACGGGGGCGGCGGCCAAGATGCGACTCCTGAGGGGTCGAGAGACGGACGGACGAGGGCGCGAAAGCGCAGGCCATGAACATTAGCACAGCAAAGCCGTACCCCAACTCAGGGCCGCTGACACTCACGGACCCCGCTCCTCCGGCTCGCGTATGTGGCGCGCCCGGCAGCTACAAAGAGCGGCTACGACTATCGATCAGCAGCCGCATCGTAGCGGAATATGCGGCCTTTTGCAGGCCAGGCGGGCCGCCAAGCGAGAGCTGCGATCGCCGCCAAAGCACGGCGGGCGGACGCTCGGCCGCCCGCCGCGGGAGGGCTCGGAGGTTCGAGGGCTACGAGACC
>DATAJI010000291.1:0-5640 GCA_036262195.1 Solirubrobacteraceae bacterium | reverse complement strand
CGGGCTGCTCAGCAGGCGTCTCGGCTTCGTCGTCGGCAAGGGTGGCGTCGGCCGCTCGACCGTGTCGGCCGCGCTCGGACTGCTTGCGGCGCGGCGCGGTCAGCGAACGATCGTGGCCGAGGTCAGCGGGCGCGGCGAGCTGGCTCAGCTCTTTGGCGTCGTCGCGGAACAGGGCGAGGTCGAGGTTGCGCCGCGGCTCTGGGCGATCCAGATCGATACCGAACGGTCGCTGGACGAGTACCTGCACGAGCATCTACCCCTGCGGATGCTCGCCGACCTCGTCGGAGCGACGCGCCTCATCGGCTATCTCGCGGCGGCAACCCCCGGCCTACGGGAACTCCTGAACGTCGGCAAGCTCTGGGAGCTGGCGCAGCCAGAGCGACGGGTTCCCGACGTGTCGCCCTACGACCTCGTCGTCGTCGACGCGCCGGCGAGCGGCCATTCGCTGGCCCTCCTCACGGCACCGCAAGCGTTCGCGCGCACAGCTCAAGGGGGCCCGATTGCGCGGCAGGGCGGTCGGATCAACGCGTTTCTGCACGACCCGGCGAACACGGGCGTGCTCGCCGTCGCGCGACCCGAGGATGCCGCGGTCAGCGAGCTGCTCGAGCTGGGCGAGCAGCTCCGGCGCGACGGCGGCATGCCGCTCGACCTGGTGGTCGTCAATGCCGCCTCAGATGAAAGGCTGGATGAGGCCGACGCCAATGCGCTGCGCCGCGTGATCGGTCGTCCGGGCGACCTCCCGGCCGGCGCTCGCATCGCCGTCGAGCGCGCGCTGACCGGAGATCTCGAGGCGCGGCTGGAGCGCGAGCAGATCGACCGCGTGGCGGCGGCACTGCCCGCGGTGGCGCTCGTCGAGCTCCGCCGCTGCTACGACGGCGAGCTGGGCCTTGCCGCGCTGGAAGCCCTTGCGGAGCAGCTGGAGGCTGTGCTTTGAGCCTCGACGCCGTGCTCGACAAAAGCCGGATCTGCATCTGCGTCGGGGCCGGCGGAGTCGGCAAGACGACGAGCGCCGCGGCAATCGCACTGGGGCTCGCGGCACGTGGTCGACGCGTGGCGCTGATCACGATCGATCCGTCGCGACGCCTCGCCGGAGCACTGGCGCTCGACGAGCTTGCCGGGGAGCCACAGCTCCTCAGCGCTGAGCACCTCGCCCCGACGGGCGTGCGGCTGCGAGGGGAGGTCTGGGCGATGGTGCTGGACCCAAAGCGCACCTTCGATGATTTGATTCGGCGGCTGGCCCGCGATGAGGCCACCCGCGAGCGCGTGCTCGCGAACCGCATCTACCGCGAGATCACCGGAGCCATCGGCGGGTCGCACGAGTTCACGGCGGTCGCCAAGCTGTTCGAGCTCGACCGCTCGGGACAGTTCGACGCGATCGTTCTCGACACACCGCCCTCGCGTAACACGCTCGATTTCCTCCGCGCGCCCGAGCACCTCATCCAGTTCTTCGACGCGCCTGCGCTGCGGTTGCTGCTGGCTCCAGCCGGCCTCGGAGCTCGCTTCGCGAATCGCGCCGGCGCTCCCGCGCTCGCGTTGATCCGGCGCCTAGTCGGGATCGATCTGCTCGCGGAGATTGGCCTCTTCTTCGCAGCCGTCGGCTCGCTCGTCGGCGACTTTCGTGAGCGCGCGGCAGCGGTCGAAGCCTTGCTGCGCGATCACGGGACCACGTTCGTATTGGTCAGCTCACCGGAGCACGAGCCGGTGCGCGAATCAGTCGCGTTCGCGGCGCAGCTACGGCGCGCGGGCCTCCAGATCGGCGGCGTCGTTGTCAACCGGGTGGCGATGGCCACGGCCGCCGGGCGTGGCGACACTCTGAGCGACTCGCCCGCGGTGGAGCTGGCGCTCGTCGCGTCGCTCGGCGAGCGGCTAGGCAAAATCGTCGCTGCTAGCGCCGACCGTGCCCGCCAACAATCACACCACGACGAGCTAGGTGTGGCGCAGCTGCGCGGGCAGCTTGACGGCGTCCCGGTCACGCTCGTGCCGCGGCTAGATCGCTCCCTCGGTGAGCTCGAGACTCTTGGCGCCGTGACGCGGCGCCTGTTCGATTAGCCAGGCCCCGGGGCGGGCAGCTCGGTCGTCGTCGGCTCGCCCGCCTCCCAGCCGCTATCCGCGCTGCTCGGATGGGCAAAGACGGACTCGTCGGGGGCGTCGGAACGCAGCGACCGCTGAGGAGTCGCGAGGAACTCCGAAGCGAACCTGCCAGTGGTCGTCCGGGTGACCTGGAAGTCGCCGACGTAGCCGATGCCGGCATCGGCCTCGGGCACGTAGATGCGGGCGTCGGCGAGGGCCGCCAGATCGCCGCGTAGCTCTCCAGCGATCACGTCGCGCAGGATCTGCCGCAGACGCTCCTCGACTTCGATCGCGACGGCGCGCGCGCCCCCGACCGGGCCGGAGGGCGGGATCTCGCCCCCGCCCATCACCGCCTGCTCGAGTGCGACTGCGAGCAGCATTCGCCGGGTCATGTCCGTTCGCTCGCCGGCTTCCGCGCAGAGCGCGGCAAGACGCCCCGCCAGCCGGCCGCTACCGGCACCTTCGGGCTCGAGCAGCGCTCGCAGGGCGAGCAGGTGATCGGTCAGTCCGTCAAGGCGATCCTCGCGCTCGCAGCCGAGCTCGAAGCGACGGAATGCCCAGCCGAGCGGGCCCTCGGTCGGCCGACGCCGCGCGACAGTCGCGATGAAGCTAGCCAGCTGATCCTGCTGCTCGGCGACGAGCAGGACCTGTCCGTCTGTCCGTCCACCACCGAGCTGCAACGCACGCCACTGCGAGCCGCCGGAATGAATCCATGCGAGGGGCGCCAGTGAGATCCCACCGGCGTAGAGCCGCATCGCGGCCTGGAGCTCGAGCATCTGCGCCAGCGCCCGCTCGACACCGTCGGCGTCGTCTCCGGGATCGACCGCGATCACGAGCGACGGACGCTCGTCTCGGATCCAGGCGGGATCGGGCGGCAGGTGCCCGAGCCGCTCGGGCGGCGCGAGCAGCATTCCCTCGCCGAGGGCAATCTCCTTCGCGGTCGTGCTGACTCCGCGGAGCAGTCCAAGCAGTGCGATGTCGTTGCGCTGCTCCACACCGTTCTCGTAGAGCTCACGGTAAGCCGGTTCGAAACGCTCGGGAACGAGCACGAAAGTCTTGTCGGCACCCTCAAAGACGCGGGCCGTGAAACAGCGCAGCGCCGCCTCCGAGAAGTCGCCTTGCTCGTCGTCGCTGTCGCCCGCCGGGGCGTGCGCAGCGAGATAGCTTTGAAGTCCCGGAATTCCCGCGATTTCGGCCAGCGCGCTTGGCGCGGACGGCAGCGATCGCAGCGTCTGCCACTGCCGCGCCACAAACTGGCTCGTCAGCGGCCGGTAGCAGTAGAGCGCCGGGCGGCCCAGGCGAGCGCGTTCCTCGACGATGTCGAAGCCGACCTCGGCGCCGCTCGCTGTCGCGGCCGTGAGCGTCTGGCCCGCCTCGATGGCAAAGGCGTGCAACGACTGATGCAGCTGACCGGAGCGCATGGATCGCGTTTCGCTCCGCGCGTACCGCCTCCTGCCCGCGCAGCGGGCGTTGCAGCCTTACGCTGCGACCGGCTCGCGCACCGAAGGAGCCTGCGTCAACTCCTCGCAGACCCAGCGCCGCCCGTAATCGCGCATGCTCTCGATGATCGGCAGCAGGTCGCGGCCCTTCTCAGTCAGCGAGTACTCGACGCGGGGCGGCACCTCGGGATAGGTGTGCCGCTCGACGATCCCATCCTCCTCGAGAGCCCGCAGTCGCAACGACAACGTGCGCGGACTGATGCCGGCGAGCGATCGCTCGAGCTCGCAGAAGCGACTCCGTCCCGCTGCCAGGTCACGGACCAAGAGCAGGGTCCACTTGCCACAGACGAGCTCGGCCGTGTGGCAGACGGGGCACGTGTCTTCCAGAGACATGCACAAAACTTTACCAACTGAAGTAGCTGCGGGCACGTCGAACACCGCGGGCGATCGACGTGTTCCTCGCCCGGCACCGGCGAGGGCGGCCGCGACTAGCTCGCGAGTGCGACGACGTTCGCTTCGGCCTCGCTGGTCTTCTTCAGCGCTCCGTCGGCCTCGAGCATCAGCTTGAAGTCGTGCGGGCTCGTGGCTGCCGCTATCGCGTCCTCGATCTTTACGCGGCCGGAGCGGACGTGAGCGAGCAGCGCTTGGTCGAAGGTCTGCATACCGTAGTAGCCGCCCTCGGCGATGATCTCCGCGAGCCCGATGTCGGCGTGGGCGGGATCGCGGATGACGTCGTGCACGCGGCCGGTCATCCGCAGTACCTCGACCGCCGCCACGCGACCGCCGACCGCTGCCGGCACGAGCCGTTGGGAGATGACACCCCGCAGCGTGCCGGCGATCATCGAGCGGACCTGGACGTGCTGGTGTGGCGGGAAGAAGTCGAGCATCCGGTTGATCGACTCAGCGGAGTCGACGGTATGAATCGTCGAGAGCACGAGGTGGCCGGTCTCGGCAGCCGAGATCGCCGTCTGGACGGTCTCCTCGTCGCGCATCTCGCCGATCAGGATCACGTCGGGGTCCTGGCGCAGGACGCGCCGCAACGCGAGCTTGAACGAGCCAGTATCGGCGCCCACCTCGCGCTGGCTGACCATCGAGCGCACGTCGGTGTGGACGAACTCGATCGGGTCTTCGATCGTGACGATGTGGGAAGCGCGTGCATTGTTGATGTGGTCGATGATTGCCGCGAGCGTCGTCGACTTGCCGGAGCCGGTGCTACCGGTGACGAGGATGATGCCTCGCGCCTCCTCGGCCAGCTCGCTGATCACGGGGGGCAGGCCCAGCTCTTCGACCGTGCGGATACGGTGCGGAATCGCCCGGGCGACGAGCGACACGCGACCGCGCTGGCGGAACATGTTGATGCGGAAGCGCGCGACGCCGGGGATCTCGTGCGAGATGTCGAGATCCTGATTCTCGAAGAACTCCTCGAGCCGGTTGCCGCCAACGAGCAGGTCCCTAACCGCGCCCTCCGTGTCGCTTGACCCGAGAACCGGCCATTCCTCGTCGGTTCCCAACGGCCCGAGTGCGCCATCGATCCGCGCCAGCGGCACTGATCCCACCTTGAGGTGGAGGTCCGAGCCGTCGCACGCCACGAGCGCGCAGAGAACCTGTTCGATATCAATCACGACAGTGCTCCGATCGGCGCAAACGCGGCGTCCTTGAGGGCCTTTGGTCCTGTTCTGGACCTCTGGACTAGTGACCAGAAGGCGTCCAGCGGCATCTGGCCGGCCGCGCCGGGCGGCTTGCCGGCAAGGCCGCCTCAGCACACGGTGAGCTAGGGCGCCAGCAAGGGCCGTCCGGCCGGACCGCTCAGGCTACGTCGCGAAGCTTCTGCGCTTCGGCGAGGTTTTGCAGCTTCTTCAGCGACTGATTCTCGATCTGGCGAATCCGCTCGCGCGTGACGTTGAAGGTGCGGCCGACCTCGTCGAGCGTGCGCGGGTGCTCGCCGCCGAGGCCGTAGCGCAGCTCGAGCACGCGCCGTTCGCGATAGGAGAGGTTCTCCAGGGCCTCGCGGAGCGCCTCCTTGGTGAGGATCTCGGCAGCCCGCTCGTAGGGCGACTCCGCACGCTCGTCGGCGATGAACTGGCCGAACTCGGACTCCTCCTCGTCACCGACCGGCTTCTCGAGCGAGACC
>DATAJI010000290.1:0-4215 GCA_036262195.1 Solirubrobacteraceae bacterium | reverse complement strand
GCTCGGCACCTTCCCCGCCCGGGGAATGATCCGCGCGTGGTTGAAGGCGGGCGTGGTCGAGAACGGTCGGTTGTCCCGCACCGAGGAGGGAACTCCTCAGGGCGGGGTGATCACTGCTCCCACGCAATAGGCAACTTGGGTTATCGGGGCCTGTCGGACTGGGGATCGAGTGGCGGATCGTGATCGTGTCGTCGTCACCGCCGATGAGCACTTCACGGACGACGAGCCGCAGGACGCGTTGCTGCTCGTCAAGGTTGAGGTGATCGAGGCCGTCGTTGAGGCGGGTGAGGAACCCTTCGAGGGTGTCGGCGAGCTTGAGGTAGGTCTCGGCGTCGTGCAGCTCGCTATCGAGCGCGTCGAGCTGGGCTTGGAGCGTCGTTTGGCGCTTGCGCAGTGTGGGCATCCGCGTGCGCAGGTCGTCGAGCGCGATCAGCTGTTCTTGGTAGGCCTCGATCAGCCGCTCGATCGCGCCGACGGCACGGGTGAGGTCGCGCTCGAGCGCTTCGCGGCGGTGGGCGGCGGGGTGCTCAGTCCGCAGCGCGGTCAGCCGGCGGTCGATCTCCGCTTGGACGAGCGTGGGGTCCTCGAGCAGCCGCCGGACCTCCTCCCAGACGAGTCCGTCGAGCTCGTCGGCGCGGATCGGGCGGCTGCGGCAGACGCGACCGCCGATGTGGCGGTAGTTGTCAGAGCCGATGCACCGGTAGTAGTAGATCCGTTTGTTCGTCGTGCGGGTCGAAGATCGGTAGCAGGCGTAGCCGCACTCGCGGCAGACGAGGATGCCCTGCAGCAGCGTCGGCTTCTTGGTGTTGCGCTTGGCGAAGTGCGCGTTGCTCGCCAGGCGCTGTTGCGCGAGCGCGAACGTCTCGTCGGTGATCAGCGGTGCGACCGGGATGAACGTCCACTGCTCGACGGGCTCATCCACGCGTATCTGGCGGCGGCCGCGGCGCTCCCCGCGGGCGCGGGTCGTGCGCGTCGGCTTGCCGTGCTTCTCGGCGACCTTCGTCTTGCCGTAAGCAGCCTGCCCGCGGTAGGCGGGGTTGCGCAGCATGCCCCACACCGTCGAGCGGTCCCACACCGTCTTGCCGGTCCGGGTCAGGACCTGTTGCGCGGTCAGCCACCGGGCGAGCTCGGCGATCGCGACCTGCTCCTCGGTGTAGCGGCGAAAGACCTCCCGGACGACGTGCGCCTCGGTCTCGTTGATCTCCCAGTAGCCCTCGGTGTGCTCGGTCTTCTTGACGAACCGGTAGCCGTAGGGCGCGCCCGCCATCACCGCCTGGTGCCCGGTCCGGGCGCGGTGCAGCTTCCCGCGGCGGGTCCGCTCGCGGATCTGCGCCCGCTCATACTCGGCGATCATCCCCTGAAACTGGCGCAACAGCTCATCCTCAGGCGTACCCGAGTGCTCGCCGCCGCGCGCGAAGATGACCTCGACGCCGGCACGGGAGAACTCTTCCAAGAGCAGCACCTGGTAGGCGTAGCGGCGCGCAAGCCGGTCTGGGACGTGGCACAGCAGCACCTCAAAGGCACCCTCCGCCGCGCGGTCACGCAGCCGCTCGAGCGCCGGGCGCTGCAGGCTCGCGCCGGAGAACCCGTCGTCCTCGAACAGCAGATCCTCGGGAACGAGCAGCCCGCGCTGCGCGGCAAGCTCACGCAACCCGACGGTCTGACTCTGGATCGTCTCGTCCCGGCGCTGGCGCTCGGAGGACACCCGCGCGTAGATCGCCGCCACCCGGCCGGTCTGTCGATCCGCCCACGAGACGTTGTCGCTCATCGTCACTCCCATCGTTGCTGGTCAACCGCCGCCGGTCAGGCGCCGCGAGCTGATACGCCTGCGCGAGCCGCGCCGCGGCGAGCCTGTCACCCACGAACTCGATCTCAACGCGCCTGGCCACCAGGACGCTCGTGAACGTGATCGAGATACAGCCTCGCCGCCTCGGCGACCGTCGCGCTCAGCGACTCCCCACGCGCCCGCGCGTGGCGACGCAGACCGGCGATCAACGACGGCGCGAGACGAACCGTGAACAGCGCCGTGCGCTCCGGCACCGGCACGCCGCCCGGCGTCGCACGAGCCGCGTTCACGTACCGACGCGCCTGACGCTCCGACAGCGCGTGCTCGGCCTGCAGCACCCGGACCGCGTCCGCCGGCGACACCTCGGCCAACAACCCCGCCGCGCGGTTCACCCGAATCGCGTACTCGTCCGCGAACGCTCGACGACCGGCCATCAGTCACTTGAATACCACGCCTCACGACCGACTCCTTCTCGCCGGCCGCGAAATCGACCGCTCGAACTCGAAGTTGCCTATTGCGTGGGAGCAGTGATCACCCCGCCCTGAGGAGTTCCCTCCTCGGTGCGGGACAACCGACCGTTCTCGACCACGCCCGCCTTCAACCACGCGCGGATCATTCCCCGGGCGGGGAAGGTGCCGAGCATCGTCATCAGGTGGTCGCGACCGATCCGGTCAAAGGAACACACGACACAAGACCCACCTCGATGGCTTCCCGTCAACCGTACGGGTCGTCCGACGACGGCACGCGTGGGAGGGACGGCCGCTTGAGCTGATGGGCTGGATGCACCGGCGCGGGCGCCTTGAGTTGATCCTGATCCTGCCGGACGCCAGCCATCTGATGGTCCCGGCAGCGTGGACCGATCTGCAGGCCACGCCGGAGCCGGCCGGGACGGGGACGCTGTGCTCGCTGGAGGATCTGCTCGCCACGCGACGAGTGCTCGAGCCGCTGCTTGAGCGTGTCGTCCTGTCCGAGCGCGATCATCACGCGTGCGAGGAGATCGATCGTGCAGCTGCGACTCGAACTGGCCGAGAGTCCAGCGCCCGCAGCGGCGCTGTGGGAGCTCGTCGGCGAGCAGCAGCGCCAGACGGCGATGAGCCTGCTGGCGGCGATGATCGCCCAAACGGTCGTGCCCGAGGCGGGCGGCGATGATCGAGTACCGGGAGCGAGTGCTGGCGCAGCTGGATGGGAGGACATTGGGTCGGGTCAGTGGGGGCTCTCTGCAGCTAGTGACGGTGTGCCTGACCGATGAGGGCGCCGGCGAGATCTGTGATGAGCACGGCCAGCCGCTCCCGCCCACGTTGCCGGTGTTCGCGTATCTGCGCCCGGACGAGGCGCGCGCGCTGGCGTTCTGCCTGCTGGAGGTGGCCGAGCTCGCCGAACAGCGGTCGAGCTGAGGCGGTGAGCGAGCGATCGAAGCTGACCAGCTCGCATCTGCGCCGTCAGGCGTTCGTCTACCTGCGCCAGTCCTCCCAAGCGCAGCTGGAGCGCAACATCGAGTCCACGCAACGGCAGTACGCGCTGGTCGAGCGCGCGATCGAGCTCGGGTTCTGTCGCGGGCAGGTCGTCGTGATCGACGAAGATCTCGGGATCAGCGGCTCGGGCATGTCGGAACGGACCGGGTTCGCCCGGTTGGCGGCCGAGGTCGCACTCGGGCACGCCGGGCTGGTGCTCGGCCTGGAAGTCTCGAGATTGGCGCGCAACAACGTCGACTGGTACCGGCTGCTGGATCTCTGCGGCGTGACCGATACCGTGATCGGCGACGCCGACGGCCTCTATCACCCCGGCTCGTTCAACGACCGGCTCCTGCTGGGGTTGAAGGGCACGATGAGCGAGGCGGAGCTGCACGTCCTCCGGGCGCGCTTGAACGGCGGGATCCGTAACAAGGCCGAGCGCGGGGAGCTGCGTAAGGCACTGCCGGTCGGGTTGGTGTGGGGCGAGGACGAAGGTGAGATCCTGCTCGACGGCGACGAAGCGATCCGCGGCGCGATCCAGACGATCTTCGACCGGTTCGCCGAGCTCGGATCGGTCCGCCAAGTGTGGCTGTGGATGCGCCGCGAGGGCGTGCAGTTCCCCGGCCGCCGGTACGCCTATGGCGGTGAGATCCAGTGGGCCGTGCCGACCTACCACCAGATCCACAGCGTGCTCGAGAGCCCCGTCTACGCCGGTGCGTACGCGTTCGGGAAGACCCGCCGCGAACGGTACGTCGACGAGCACGGCAACACACGCCAGCGGATGCGTCGCCTCCCCCAAGCAGAATGGGGGGTCTTGATCTGGGATCACCACCCCGGCTTCATCGACAGGGCCACGTTCGAGCAAAACCGCGAGCGGATCGCCGGCAACACCCGCCCGCGCGCGCATGAGCCCGGCGGCGCGGTCCGCGAAGGCGTCGCACTGTTGCAGGGCATCGCCGTCTGCGCACGGTGCGGACG
>DATAJI010000289.1:0-7240 GCA_036262195.1 Solirubrobacteraceae bacterium | reverse complement strand
TCGATTTCAACTTGCGCGTCTGCCAGCTTGCCGAGGACGCGTCGGTGCCACTGCTCGAGCGCGTCAAGTTCGCCGCCATCTACACGTCGAACCTGGACGAGTTCTTCATGGTCCGGGTAGCCGGCCTGCATGACCAGATCGACGCCGGCGTCGAGCGCACGAGCCTCGATGGGCTGACGCCGGCGCAAACGCTCGAACTCGTTCACAGGCGCACACTCGAGCACAGCGTGCGCTTGCAGCGCTGCGTCAACGAACGGCTGCTGCCAGCACTCTCAGAGCACGGCATCGTCGTGAAGGCCGTGAGCGATGTCAGCGCCGCCGAGCGAGACGCGCTGAGAGCACATTTCCGCCGCGTCATCTTCCCCGCCCTAACGCCCTTAGCGGTCGGGCCCGGGCAGCCGTTCCCCTACATCTCAAACCTCTCGCTGAGCCTCGGCGTGATCGTCAGCGATCCCGACTCCGGACACACCGCATTCGCTCGGGTGAAGGTCCCGACCGAGATCCTGCCGCGCTTTGTGGCGGTCGGCTCAGGCGACAACTTCGTGCTGCTCGAGGACGTGATCGCTCACAACCTCGACGCGCTGTTCCCCGGCATGGTCATCGATGAGTACGACTACTTCCGCGTCACGCGCGACGCTGACCTGTCGGTCTCCGACGAGGCCGACGACCTGCTGCAGGCGGTCGAGAATGAGCTGCGCCGGCGTCGCTTCGGCGAGGTCGTGCGTGTCGAAGTCGGGGCTCGGATGTCGCCGCGCCTACTCGGCGAGATCACCGAAGCGCTGCATCTCGAGCCGCGCGACGTCTACCAGGTCGACGGGCCGCTCGACCTCACAGGACTGCTCCAGCTGACGAAGCTCGCCGGCTACCGCGAGCTGCGCCTCGCGCCCTGGGCGCCACTGACGCCGCCGAGGTTCCGCAGCGACGACGAAGGTCGTGCCGATGTGATGGCCGCGATGCGCGCCGGTGATGTGCTCGTGCATCACCCCTACGACTCGTTCTCGGCGTCGGTCGAGCGTTTCGTCGAGCAGGCAGTGGCCGACCCGCAGGTGCTGGCGATCAAGCAGACGGTGTACCGCACGAGCGATGACTCACCGCTGGTGCCGGCTCTGATCCGCGCCGCCGAGCGCGGCAAGCAGGCGGTCTGCCTCGTCGAGTTGCAGGCGCGCTTTGACGAGCAGACCAACATCCAGTGGGCAAAGGCGCTCGAGGAGGCCGGCGTTCACGTCGTCTACGGCCACCCCGCACTGAAGACGCACGCCAAATGCGTGCTGGTCGTGCGCCGCGAAGGTAGCGGCGTGCGCAACTACGTCCACATCGGCACCGGCAACTATCACTCGACCACTGCCCGGCTTTACACCGACTTCGGCCTGTTCACGACCGACGACGCAATCGGCTCTGACGTTGCTGAGCTGTTTAACTTCCTGACCGGGTTCGCGCGTCAGCGCAGCTACCGCAAGGTCCTGGTCGCACCGACCCATCTCCGCGACGCGATCCTCAGCGAGATCGAGCAGACGGTCGCTGCTCACCGCGCGGAGGCACCGGCGCGGATCCTGATCAAGATCAACGCACTCGTTGACCAGACCTGCATCGAGGCGCTTTACGCGGCATCGCAAGCCGGCGTACTGATCGACCTCAACGTCAGGGGCATCTGCTGCCTTCGTCCGGGCCTGCCAGGCATCTCCGAAACGATCCGCGTGGTATCGGTCGTTGGGCGCTTCCTCGAGCACTCACGCGTCTACGCGTTCGAGCGCGACGGCGAGCAGATCGTCTACATCTCCTCCGCGGACCTGATGCCACGCAACCTCGAGCACCGCGTCGAGCTCGCCGTGCCGATCGAGGATCCGCAGCTCCGCGCTGAGGTACTCGAAACCGTCGAGCTCTGCCTCCGCGACACCCAGAACGCCTGGCAACTGGATGCCAACGGACGCTGGGCGCGGCTCAAGGTGCCCGACGGGGAGCAGCCGCTCAGCGCGCAGGATGAGCTGATGCGCCTGCACCTGTTGCGGGCGGGCGAAGCACTGCCAAGCACCGGCTGAGCGCCCCGCGGCGTGAGCCGCGAGGCGCTTCCGAGCCGTCCGCCTTAGGACTTCGTCAAGCCGACGCTGTGCTTTGTTCCGTTCACCGGCTCGGTCGTCGTGATCCAGGTGCCCTTCTTGGTCTTCGTCTCCAGAACAACGATTGGCGGCGTGTTGCCAAGGCGCGTGTCGCCGCTGAACTCGTCGTGCTTCACGTTGACTGGCCGTCCGAGATCGAACGGACCGGACATGTACTGCGTGACCACCGGCGCCACGGTCACGGGCGAGGTCTTGCTCGCGCTCGTCACCGTCGTCGCAGGCGCCGTGGCCTCCGTCACGGTCAGGATCGCGTCGACGAGCGGCTCGGCGTTGAGCTTGCCCTGGATCGCGAACTGACCTGTTATGACCTCACCAGAGGCCGAGGACTGACCGACGCAGTTGATCGCAACCCCCGGGGTGATCCCCTGACACTCGAAGTTGTCCGCCGACGGCACGTCATCGATTGAGGCGACCGGCGACGCGTCGTAGTAGGTGATCTGATGAGGCTCGGTCTCGATCTGGTAGCCGGTGATCGGCCCGTTGCAGGAGAAGCGGTACTGGACCTGAGTTCCAGAAACGCCGGCTTCCGGCGTCCCCTTGCGGAGTTGGCCGCTGCACGTGTAGTCGTTCGGATCGGCACCGGTCGTACCGGTCGTGCCGGTCCCGCCGGTGGTCACCGGCGCGATGCTGTCGGCCTGGACGAGCGACGGGCCGACGACCGCTGCCATGGCGGCGGCGGCTCCGAGCACCCCGAGCGTTGCCGCTAGCCGGCGTCGGGCGGGCAAAGAGTTGAGCAACTTTTTCTCCATTCGTAGGTGTGAGGCGCGTAGCCTAGCGCAATCAACGGTTTGTGGATCGGGTTTGTGGGCTTTATGCTAGGGTCATCGCGAAACCTTTGTCAAACCCTGGACAGGGAGTGCCCTACTAGATGCGCAGACCACGACGTCTTCTGGCCTTTGCGATTGCCGCAGCCGTGCTGGCGATCACCGTTCCCGTCGCCTTCGCGGCGCAGATCATCACGCTGTCGGGAGCCACAGCCTCGTTCCCGCTACTTGAGCAGCTAACCGCCAAGTACGCGACGCTGCAGCACAACAAGATCCGCTTCAGCGTGTCCCAGGGCGGTGCCAGCGTGGGCATTGCCGATGTCGGGGCCGGCAAGGTCGATATCGGCGACTCGTCGCGCGGTCCGCAGGCCGGCGACCCGCCCAACCTCTACTTCTACCCCATCGCCAAGTACTTCGTCTGCGTGGTGACGAACAAGTCGAACCCGATCGCCAACCTCACCGAGTCGCAGGTTCAGCAGATCTTCGAAGGGAAGGTGCGCAACTGGAGCCAGGTATCGGGCTCGAGCCTGAGCACGACGATTGACGTGCAGAGCCGCACCTCGGTCGCCGGTGTGCTGACCACCTTCCAGAACACGCTGCTCGGCGGCGGCAAGGTGGCGTCTCCGCCAGCCACCGCCTGGGCGAGCGAAGGACTCGAGCAGCAGGCCGTCGAGAAGGACCCGAACGCGATCGGATTCCTCTCCGACTATTTCGCAGTCAACAACAAGCTCAACGCCGTTGCCTACAACGGCACCGCGTGCAGCGTCGCAAACGCGGTCAACGAGACCTATCCGGGATGGTCGTTCTTCTACGAGGTCACGAAGGGGCCCAAGAGCGGGACCGAAGGAAAGTTCATCAACTGGATTCAAACCAGCAAGCCGGCGAAGAAGATCATCGAGACAAACTGGATCCCACTCACGATCACCAAGCCGGTCAGCGGGTAGGCGCACGCCACCCGCATGCTCGACCGCATTCGACGGCCGTGGAGCGACCGCCGCGCCGAGCTAGTGCTCGGCGCGGCGGCTTGCTTGCTGGCAATCGGCATCGTCACGATGATCGTGTTTGTCGTGCGCGGCGCGTGGCCGACGTTCAGCCACGACGGGTTCTCGTGGCTCGGCTCGCACGGGAGCGTCGATAGCCGGATCGGGGCGATGCAGAATACGAGCGCGAACCCTGCGGCATCGGCTTACCAAATCGGGATATGGCCACTGATCTACGGCACCTTGCTGAGCGCGGGCCTCGCGGTGGCGCTCGCGCTCGCGGTGGCGCTAGCGGCGTCGATCTTCATCGTCGACTTCGCGCCGCCTGCCGTACGGCGAACGATGACACCCGTCATCAGATTGCTGGCGGCCGTGCCCTCCGTGCTCTACGGCTTGATCGGGGTGCTCCTGCTAGTGCCGTTCACCAACCACCTTGTAACGCAGCAGCAGAAGGCTTCGGTCGCCTATGTCATTCAGCTGTCGGGCGGCGGCGTTGCGGTCGTAGTTCTGTTGCTCGCGGTGATGATCACGCCGATCATGACGGCGCTGATCACCGATGCGCTCGAGTCGGTGCCGCGTCCCTGGCGCGAAGGCGCCATCGCGCTCGGACTCAATCCACTGCGAGCGACGCTCGCGGTGTCAGTGCGAGCGATTCGGCCGGCGATCGTCGGCGCGGTCGGCCTGGCAACGGCACGCGCTATCGGGGAAGCGATCGTCGTGTCGATGGCCTCGGGCGGAGCCTCCTTCAGCCCTAATCCGACTGATGGCGTCGTCTTCTGGTTCGAGCCTTTCGAGACGGCCGCATCGACGATCGTGCGCAACGCGGATGGCCTCAGCGCCCCGGTCCTCCATTCCACCCTGTACGCCATCGCGGCGCTGCTGCTGTTCTCGAGCTTCATGCTGTCGCTGGCCGCGTACCTCGTGAAACTACCTCTGCGCCGCTACCAGGTGAGCAACTGATGGCGCAGTCCGAGTCGGCTCAGGCACCACAGTTGCTCCCGCCACGGCGGAGCCGCGGTCGCCGGTCGTCGCTGTTCAGCTGGCGAGCGCGAGATCAGGCGGTCTTCGCACTCGCCTGGATTACCGGTATCGGGCTGTGCCTCGTCGTCGCCGCGATCGTGCTCTTATTTGCCACGAAGGGGTTCGATTACCTGCGGCCAGACCTGCTCTTTAGCCGCCCCAGCGCGGCGGTCAACCAGGCGCAGTCGGGTGGGTTCCTGGACCCGATAGAGGGAACCGTGATGCTAGGGATCCTTGGTCTCGCGATCGCCGCGCCGCTGGGCGTCATCACGGCGGTCTGGGTAGTGGAGTACGGCCGGCCGCGCTGGCTCAGTCGGATCGTCGAATCGGCGGTCGAGGTAATCGCCGGAACGCCCGATGTCGTTCTTGCGATCTTCGGCCTAGCGCTGTTCGAGCTGGGGATCTTCGCGCCGCTGTCGTTCAGCTCGCCGGGCGGCGCTTTCGGCCGCTCATTTCTTACCTCCGGCATCATCGTCTCGGCGGTCGCGATTCCGTCGGTTTACACAGCCACGCGCAACGGACTCATCGCAACCCCGCGCCAGCTGCGTGAGGCCTCCTACGCCCTCGGCAAGACGCGTATCGCCACGATTCGCCGCGTCGTGCTGCCCGCTGTGCGCCGCGATATCGCCACCGGCGCGACGCTCGGCCTCGGGCGAATCATTGGCGACACGGCGATCGTGATCCTGCTGCTCGGCGCGACGCTGCGCACGCAGACCGAAAGCGGCACACCGTTGCTCGGCCTCCTTCGCGGCACTGGCTCGACACTGACGAGCTACATCTATAACAACTCGCCGTCCGGTGAGGGCAACGCTCCAAACAAGGCCTACGCGGCGGCCGCGTTCCTGCTGCTGCTGATCCTGCTGCTCAACTGGGGCGTCGGGCGGATCGGCAGGATCGGCGGGCCGCCGATCCATGAGGAACGGAGGCTTGGCGCATGACCGACCGGGCGAGCGCCGCGAGGAATTGGGTCGCGCCGGAGGCACCGGCATGGCAGAATGAGCCATTGCCGATCGAAAAGCTCGACTTAGAAGCACAGTTGATGGCCATCGCACCCGAACGAACCAACGCCCGTCCGCGCCGCGCGACCGCGGCCGCAACGGCCGTCGAGCGTCTGCGCCTCGAGGATGTCAGCGTCTTCTACGGCAACACGCCTGCGGTCAAGAACGTGTCGCTGTCGATCCGACAGGGCGAGGTACTGGCGCTGATCGGACCGTCCGGCTGCGGCAAGACGACGCTGCTGCGGACGCTGAACCGCCTGACCGAGCTGACGCCAAACGCAAGCCATAGCGGCCGCGTCCTGCTGGACGACGAGGACACCCACGATATTGTCGACACGGAGCTGCGGCGGCGCGTCTCGATGGTCTTCCAGCAGCCGAACCCGTTCCCGATGTCGATCTTCGACAACGTCGGCTTCGCACTGCGCGAGCAGTCGCGCAAGCGCCCGCGCCGCCGCGAGCTCGAGCCGCTCGTCGACCACGCGTTGCAGCGGGCGGGCCTCCACGATGAGGTTCGCGCCGACCTCAACCGCTCGGCACTACGCCTCTCCGGCGGGCAGCAGCAGCGGCTCTGCATCGCTCGCGCGATCGCTCAAGAGCCGGAGATCCTGCTGATGGACGAACCGTGCTCCGCGCTCGACCCGCGCTCGACGGCCGTGATCGAGGACTTGATCCTGCAACTGCGCGAGGACCTCGCGATCGTGATCGTCACGCACAACCTTCAGCAGGCACACCGGATCGCCGATCGCGTCGCGTTCATGTACCTCGGCGACCTCGTCGAGGTAGGTGAGACGGAGCAGGTCTTCAGCGACCCACGCGAAGAGCAGACGCGCGAGTACATCGCCGGCGTCTTCGGATGAGGCGGCGCAGCGCGGCGCTGCTCACGCTCCTCGCCGGGATCGCGCTAACGGGCTGCGAGACCACCGAGCAGGAGAGCGCGAAGATCGCCAAGCGGCTCGGCCACCAGCACGCCGGGGCGGCAACCACGCAGATCAAGAGCGCGAACTCGAGCGTACGGGTCGTCTCGGCCCAGATCGTCAGCTCCGCCAGCGGAGCCGCCGCTGTACTCGAGCTCAGCAACACCTCGAGCCGCGCGCAAGCCGACATCCCAATCCTGATCAGCGTCTACGACGCGGCTGGCAAAGCCGTGTACAGCAATTCGACGGTCGGTGAGAGCTCACCCAGCGGGGAGCTGTCCCTCATTGCAGCTCACGCGACCGTCTGGTGGGTCGACGCGAACGTGCTCGCGAGCGGCGGCACGCCGGCACGCGTCGTGGCGAAGATCGGCGCGCCGACGGCGAACGCTCCGGCCGCGTCGCTGAGCGCCAGCAAGCTAGCCGGCGGCAACTTCATCGGGCCGCTCATCG
>DATAJI010000288.1:0-8512 GCA_036262195.1 Solirubrobacteraceae bacterium | reverse complement strand
CGCCGATCTGACTCGCAATGAAGGAGGCCTTCTGGCCGGCGTCGGTGAGCGCGTCGCCGAGCGCGGTCTTGTAGGTCGCCTGCTGCGTGGCATCGCTGACGCTGGGGTCCAGCATGATCGTGTCGGTGCCGTTGACGACGATCGTTGCCGGACTCGTGGTGGAGTTGTCAGCCTGGGCGATGCCGAGCCCGCTGAGGGCGGCACCGGCGAGCACTGCGGTGAGCGCGATGAGGATGGTTCGCGGCCGGTTCATGGACGTCTCCTTTGTCTGGATCTACTAGGGCTACGCTCGAGGCGCGTTTCCGTCACGCGCCGCCCGATCAAAGCCGCGACAATGTGCCTGTGAGCCGCAGGACATTGATCTGGGCTGCCGCCGCTCAGACAGTGCTGGTCGGGACGCTTTCGGTTGCGCTAGTGATCCCGCTCGGCTCGGGATTCTTCAAGCACTGGGGCTGGATCATCGGCCCGGTCGCCTGGCTTGTCTGCGCGCTCGGTACGGCGCTGATCGTCCGCCTTCCGCGCCGGCGCACGCTCGCTGGGGCTTTGCTGGCCGGCATACCAAGCGGGATCGCCGTCCTCGCCGGCGAGCACACGCTCGGCGAGATCGTCGCGATCGTGCTGTTTGCTGTCTGGTGCGCCTGGCGGACGCCTCTGCCAATCGCTGCGCTGGACGCCTGATGGACCTCGGACTCGAGGGCCGCGTGGCGCTCGTGATGGGCGCATCCAAGGGGATCGGCCGAGCGGTGGCGAGCGAACTCGCGAGCGAGGGCGCACGAGTCGCGATCGTTGCGCGCTCGCTCGAGCGCCTCGCCCCGGTCGCAGGCGAGCTCGGAGCGATGGCGTTTGCGCACGACAGCGCAAACCTCGACCAAATACCGACACTCGTCGAGTCAGTCACTGGGGCGCTCGGTCCGATCGAGATCCTGATCACCAATACCGGCGGCCCGCCATCCAACTCGGACCCACTCGGCAACACGCGCGAGGAGTGGGAAGAGGCCTACCGGACGCTCGTGCGCAGTCCGCTCGAGCTGATTCGCGCCGTGCTGCCGGGTATGCGTGAGAGAGGCTTCGGCCGGATCGTCAACATCGGCTCGTACTCGATCCGGGAGCCGATCGAGACGCTGATGCTTTCCAACAGCCACCGCTCGGCAACGCTCGCCGCCTTCAAGACGCTCGCGCGGGATCTCGCGGGCGAGGGCATCACGGTGAATACGGTGCTGCCGGGGCGCATTGCCACGGAGCGGATCTTTGACCTCGCCGGCGGGCGAGAGGCGGCTGAGGCCAACGCCAGCACGGAGATTCCGACTCGGCGGCTCGGTGAGCCAGAGGAGCTCGCCGCGGCCGTGACCTTCCTATGCTCGACGCGGGCAAGCTACATCACGGGCGTAGCGCTCCTCGTCGACGGCGGCCTGACCCATCTCGTCTGAGCCTGTGAAACGGAGTACCCCCAGGGGGAATCGAACCCCCGCTACGGCCGTGAAAGGGCCGCGTGCTGACCGCTACACCATGGGGGCGGGGGCGAGGGAGTCTACGCAAGGATTAGCCGTCCTCCTCACCGGCATCTTCCTCGCCCGGCACGGCGAGACTGACTATAACCTTGGGCGCCGCTTCCAGGGCGTCCTGCCGGTGCCGCTGAACGAGACCGGACGTCGCCAAGCCGCCGAGCTCGCCGAACTCGCCGCGCCGCACGACTTCCACGCCCTCTGGTGCAGCCCACTGACCCGCGCACGCGAGACCGCGGATATCGTTGGCGCCCGGATCGGGCTCAAGCCAATCGAGGACGCGCGACTCGTCGAGACCGACGCTGGTGACTGGACGGACCGCTGGTGGAGCGACGTCGAGAAGGAGGACCCCACTGGTCTCGCGGCTTTCATCCGCTCTGACCCCGACTTTGCGTTCCCCGGCGGCGAGTCCTATCACGACCAGACCGTGCGGTCCGTGAATGCGCTTCGCGACATCGCAAGTGGGCCGAAGCCAGCTCTCGTTGTCTGTCACGCGATGGTAATCCGCCTCGTCGTGATGCACCTCGGCCGTGGCAACCACCCGGTGCAAAACGGTGCGCTCATCGAGCTGTGATAGCTGGAAGACTGATCCAGCGCGGCTAGCTCATCGGGCAGAGCACCGGACTTTTAATCCGGCGGGCTGGGTTCGAGTCCCAGGCCGCGCATGCGCTCCCAGCCCGTCGTTTCCGGGCTCAAGGGCCTACGAGGGACGGGTGAGAGCCAGAAAGAGGCTCTAAGTCGGTCCTTCCGGGTCCCCCTGCTCACCTTCGGCGACATCTCCGTACACGCGTCCGTATGCCTGAGCGTCGGTCTCGCCAGGCCGTCGCAACAGCTTGCGGAACCCCCTAGCGGCGCGACTAACGAGTCCAAGCTCCGCGAGCTTCGGCTCCATAACCACAACGACCTCGTCCTTGTTTTGGACGTACTTCTTCGAGGACGGCTTGTCGCCGTGCTCACACTTCGCGCGCGCCTCGGCTTCGTCGGCCGCTTCGACGACGAACGTCTGACGCTTCCCGACGACAACTGTTACCTCATATTTCGCCACACCGCACCACCTCCCGCCGCTCGGTCAGGCGAGAGTACCGCGCCGCGCGCTCAGCGGCTAGCTGCGGTGATGTGAGCGAGCTCCGTCTCACCACGCACCACGAGCTCCTCGCAGCAACCCTCGATGCAGCCCACGTCCGTCCGGAGTGGCCCAAAGCGGCCCCGCGCAGCGCAGAGCGGCCGAAAGGACAGGGCTGAGCCCGTCGTTGCGGAACCCCATCACCGTTCGAGTCCCAGGCCGCGCAGTGCCCCGGAGAGGCGGTCAGCCGCGCACAACGTGGCCACGGGCTTCACCGAGAGCCAGCGGCCGGCTACTCGGGTGGTGAGGCAGCAGCCTGTGCGGCCTCAGCGGCCTCCTCGGCCTGAGCAGCGGACCTTGCGCGGCGGTACTCGTCGACGACGAGCTCGGTCAACTCCGCGAGCGAGGTCTCTGCGGACGGCTTGTCGAAAGTGATCACGCCGTCGACGATCATGTTCACGCGGTCACAGCTCTCGAGCACGTGGACGTAGTTGTGGAGGATCATGATCATCGAGAGCTTGCCCTCGGCCTTGAGCCGCGCGATCAAGTCGAGGATCATCGCGCCCTCCTTGGCGCCCATCGCGGCAAGCGGCTCGTCGAGCAGCAGGATGTCGGCTTCGGAGTAGACGCCGCGCGCGACGGCGATCGACTGTCGCTGGCCGCCGGACAGGCGCGCGACCGGCACGTCGAGACGCGGCAGATGGATGCCGATCTCGTCGAGGGCTTCACGCGTCTCCTTCTTCATCTTGCGGCGATCGAGGAACGGCAGCCCGGTGACCCGCTGCTCGCGGCAAAGGAACATGTTCTGGTAGACGCTCAACTCGTCGATCAGCGCGAGATCCTGGTAGACGACGTCGACGCCGAGTGAGCGCGCATGGGCCACGCTCCTTGGCTCATAGGGCTCGCCCTTGAGCCACATCTCGCCGGAGTCCTGCTTCTGGAAGCCGCAGATCGTCTTGATCAGCGTCGACTTGCCGGCCCCGTTGTCGCCGAGCAGGCCGAGCACCTCGCCCTTCTTCAAGTGCAGGCTGACGTCGCGCAGCGCGGTCACCGGGCCGAAGCTCTTGGCGATGTGCGCGACGCGCAGCACGTCGTCCTCCGCCGAGACTGGGGCGACGATGACCTCTCCGGGTAAGGCCTGCTCAGCCAACGCCGGACCGCCTGCGCACGCGCCCGACGTAGACGTTGGCCGCCATCGCGAGCAGGATCGCGAGGCCGAGGTAGAAGTCCAGGTAGTCGGCGTTGACGCCCTTGATCGCGAGGCCATCCTGCAGGACGCCGAGGAAGAGCGCGCCGATCATCGCACCGACGACCGTTCCCGACCCGCCGGCGAGCAGCGTGCCGCCGATGACGGCTGCAGCGATCGCGAAAAGCAGGAGCTGTGTAGCCGACCCGGGATCGGGCGAGATCGAGTCTGTGCGCACCGACTCGAGAATGCCGACGAGCCCTGCGCAAGCGGCGCAGACGACGAAGTTGCGGATCAGCACCCAGCGGACCTTGACACCCGCTTCCGCGGCGGCGATCCGGTTCGAGCCGATCGCGACCGTGTGCAGGCCCCAGCGGGTGCGCGTCAGCGCGACCTGCAACGCGATGACGATAACGAGCGCCCAGATCAGCTCGGAGTAGATGCCTGCCCCGAACACGCTGGCAAAGGTCGTGATGTGGTTCCCGCTGGTGTTGCTTGTGACAGTCGCTCCGGGCGTCGTCAGCTGCTCCGCGTGGGAGACGATCAGCGTCAGGCCGCTCGCCGTGAAGAGCGTGCCCAGCGTCGCGATGAACGAGTTGACGTTGAGGACCGCGACGATGAAGCCGTTGACCAAGCCGATCACGCAGGCAACCCCGATCGCGAGGATCACGCTGGGCAGCAACGGTATCCCGCCGTTCCAGAACTCGTAGAACATCAGCGGCGTAAACAGGTAGACGCCGCCGACCGAAAGGTCGATCTCGGCGTTGATCATCAGGAAGACCTCGCCGGCGGCGAGAATCGCGTACGGCGCGAAGTACGGCAGCAGGTTCTGGAAGTTGGCGACGGTGACGAAGTTGCTCGACGCCGGCAGACTGAACGCGAAGTACAGCGTCAACACAACCGTGACGACGACGATGCTGCCCTCCCGCGCCGTGAGAAAGCGCTTGATGAGGTCCAAGGCCGGCACAGCCGCGTTGCGGGGGGCCGAGCGCTGTTGCGCTGGGCCCCCCGCCGGAGCGCTCGCCGGGGGCTCGCTAGCGGCCGTGCTGGACATCGATCAACCGCGAACGAGCTGCGGTGCTAGGAAACCCCAGCCTTGGTCGAGCTGCCCTCGAAGCGGCTCTTCTTCGCGACATAGCCGGCGACTGTCGACGGGGTGACGAACTTCAGACCCGTGTTGATGTCGGCGATACCACTCAGTCCGTCGGAGGCGTGGTACAGGAACATCTCGAGGACCGGCAGGAACCCCTGCAGGTAGGGCTGCTGATCGATCGTGACGTCCAGGAATCCTTGCTGCAATAGCGTTGGCGTTGGGACCGTCAGGTCGTAGCCACCGCTCTTGACCTTCCCCTTCAGCTTGTACTTCTGGATCGTCTGGCCGACGCTGATCGTGCTGCCGGAATCGACCGCGAACAGGCCCTTGTAGTCGGTGTGCCCGGGCCAGAATGCCTCGATCGCCGAGAGTTCCTGCGGCTGCAGGGCGCCTGACGCGAACTGCTTCGCGTTGACCTTCGTGCCCTTCAGTGCCGAGAGCACGCCGTCTGCCCGCGGCTGGATGTTCGCTGTACCGGGCGTGGCGATGAAGACCGCCACGTCGCCCGAGCCCACGAGTTGGAGGATGTGCCCGCCCAAGAGCACCCCCGACTGCTCGAGATCCTCGCCGATGTAGGCCAGACGACCATTGGGCTCGTCGGCGTTGTAGGCCACAACAGGGATGTTCTTCCCCAGAGCCTTTGAGACGAGCGGCGTAAACGCCGACGGGCTGATCATCGCGCAAGCAATGCCGTCAGCACCAGAAGTGATCGCGCTGTTGAACGCGGTCACCATCTGCGAAACGACACTGTTCTCCGAGCCAGTCCACTGATACGAGCAACCCAACAGGTTGCAGGCGTCCTGGATCCCATAGATCGTCGCCGTGAAGAACGAGTTCGTCGTCACGTGGTTGACGAACACGAAGTGATACTTCTTCTGCGACCCGAAAATGCTCGCGTCAGACGCCGCGAGCGCCTGCGCAGCCGGGCTCAGCATGAACGCAGCCAGCGCGCCCGCGCCGCCGCCGAGCGCTGCGCGCCGGGTAACGGCGCGAGCCTTCGACTGCGGGCTTTCATTGTGCTTTGAGTCCTTCCATTCGAGGCGCTCAAGCGCCTCGTTTTCAAACTCGTGCTCAGACATACCTGCTCCTCTCTCTCTATCCAAAGACAACACATCGATAAACCGAAATCCGTTCCGGCTCTCCCAGGTGCGTGATCGTCTGCTTCCGTGCGCTCAGCGCTTGCGGCAGCCACAATCGCTCATCTGCTGCCGATCTTAGCGTCGGATCTCGGTCCGTGGTGCAGCACCCTCCTCGTAGGTCACTCCCTGCGGCGCGAGCATATCGCGGCCTTTGGGAGCGTGTATGAAAACTTCTGAAACTTTCGCCGAACAACGGCGGCGTACACAACCCGACAGGCTCAGACTCAAACACCCGCCCGACCATCCGACGGTGCTGAGCTGCTACCCTGAAGGGGCGGTTGACCCTTGTCGGCCGCGAGGCAGCTCACTTCGGGTCCCGCATTCGAGCGGTTCGGGTTTGCAGTCTCCGAACCGTCCGCGGCCCGCAAGCGCCGCCAAGGAGTTTACGAATGCCCAAGCAGTCCTTTGCCCAGCTCGGCGTGTCGAGCGCTGTCGTCAACGCGCTCTCCGCACGCGGCTTCAGCGAGCCCTTCGCCGTCCAACGCCTGACGATCGCCGACGTGCTCGCCGGTCGTGACGTGCTCGTGAAGTCACCGACCGGATCGGGCAAGACGCTCGCTTTCGGGATCCCGATCGCCGACCGGATAGCCGCCGACGGGCCTCGCCCGGCGGCGCTGGTACTCGCCCCGACCCGCGAGCTCGCGACGCAGATAGTCGAGGAGATCACAGACGTTGCGCACGCGCGTGCGCTGAAGGTAACCGCTGTCTACGGTGGCGTCGGCCTGACAAAACAGGCTCGCGATGCCGCTCGCTCGCACGTCGTCGTCGCGACGCCCGGGCGGCTCGAGGATCTGCTGGCGCGCCGCGCCTTCGGCCTCGACGCGATCCGCATCCTCGTCCTCGACGAAGCCGACCGGATGCTCGACATGGGCTTCCGACCGGCCGTCGATCGGATCGTCGCGCAGTGCCCGAAGAATCGCCAGACGCTGTTCTTCTCGGCGACGCTGGACGGCGAGACCGGCCGGATCGCCAAGGCCTACACGCGCGACGCGACGCGCCACGAGCACAACGCGCCCGAGCACCACGACAGCGTCGCCGTAGAGCACCGCTTCGTGGCGGTTGAGCGCGACCGGCGCGTGGAGGTGCTCGTCAGCGAGCTCGCCGGCGAGCGTGACCTGGCGCTCGTGTTCGTGCGAACCAAGCGCGGCGCGGACCGCCTCGTCAAACGGCTCGGCACGCTCGGCGTGGAGGCTGTCGCCATGCACGGCGACAAGTCCCAGCGTCAGCGCGAGCGGGCGCTCGCGAACTTCCAATCCGGTGAGGTCGACACGCTGGTGGCGACCGATGTCGCCGCGCGGGGCATCGACGTGGCTCGCATCTCGCATGTGATCAACTTCGATCCGCCCGAGGACGGCGACATGTACGTCCACCGCGTCGGACGCACGGCACGTGCGGGACGCCCTGGAATCGGCATCACGCTGGTCGGGCGCGAACAGCGGCACGACATGAGCCTGCTGGCGCAGCGACTCGGTATCGAGCACGGCCTCGGCGGTGGCGTCGCCGTCTCGAACGGTCACGTCAGTACGCCAAGAGGCCATCGGCCCGCCCCCCAGAGCAACGGCGGGCGGCGTGGTGCGACGCGAAGCTACGGTCAGCGCAGGGGCGGGCGATGACCGCCGCAGGCGGTGCTGGCGTCGAGTCGTCCTCAACGGCAAGGATGATGTGCTAATGGCCAACAACGCCGAACGGGCAGCCGAGCAGCGCAAGGTAAAGCTCGAGGAGATGGAACGCCAGATCAAGCAGGGGACGCTCAAGGTCCGCAAGATGACGGTCGCCGAGCGCAAGCTGAACCCGCCGAAGCCGCGCCCGGAACGGCGCGGATACCGCTGAGCCGGCAGCCGCCGCCGGTGACCCTCTAGAGCTGCTGGCGGGCGCCGTAGCCCGCGTCGAGCTCGTGCCAGAAGCCGATGTCGTCCTCGTCGTCGGTCCAGCAGAGATAGACCTCGCGGCCATCGTGGATTGACGGAAAGTCGATCAGGCCACGATCGAGGTCGCGCAACACGATGCCGCGCTGATCAAACGCTGCCGCGGCGGCGTGAAGCTCGAGGAATGCCTCGCCGACCTGACGGCCGGCCGCGCCACCGCCGTTGCCGACGGAGCCTCCCGCGAGCGCGTGGCGAGTGTCCTCGTCAGTCAGCCGGCGGCGCGCGTCGCGCATCTGGGCCAGCCGCTCCAGCACCCATGGCAGCTCGGCCCGTGCCTGGTCGAGCGTGTAGTGGCGGTCGTGGCGCATCGCGCCATTCTGGCGAGCGACACCGGAACGCGTCGCGCCAGACCACGGGCGCTGGCGCGGTCAGCTTTCGACGCGTTCGGCTTCAAGCGCAAGCTCGCCGAACAGCGCGCACATGCTGTCGCACACGGCGGCGGCAATGTTCAACTCGTCGGCGGTGAACCGCGAAAGCGCCTCTTCCCAGTGCGCCTGGTAGCGCGCCTTGCGCTCGGCGATCAGGTCGCTGCCGCGAGGAGTCAGCGAGACGAGCACGCTGCGCCGGTGGAGCTCCGAGCGCCGGGGCGCGATCAGCCCGAGGG